>NZ_PSVD01000008.1:0-128603 GCF_002932035.1 Rathayibacter sp. AY1F6
AAATTGGCATTGAACATAGTGCACGCTGTTGAGTTCTCAAGAATCGGACACATCCCGCCTCCACACCAGAACGGTGCTTCACAACGAAAGTGATCGAAGAATTTGTTGCTTGCGTCATACGCGTCTTCTCGGTAGACTAGGAGAAGTTTCTTTCCCCTGTCGCCGTGGCAACTTGTATAAGTTAGCACATCCGCAGGCCGTGTCAAATCCGGCTTCTTCGCGATGTCGTCACGCTCGTAAGCGCTCCGACGTTGCTCGGTTCAGGACCTGAGTCCTGCGCCGGGCGGCGAAGTTGCTGGATCCGAGGGATCCTGCGAAGGCTTTACATCCGTGCGGCAGACTTGCTCCGAAAAGCTGTCTTGCCGAGTGGATGGTCCCGATTGAGGCCGGGACGTAGGAGCTGCTGCTCTTTCCGTTTCCCTGCGGCCTTTGTGGCGACTCGGAATAAGTTACGCAGCGATCGCGGTGCTGTCAAACGACGGGCCGAAATCGCACATCCCGGGCGTGTCGGGATCGGGGGTCCTCCCCGTCGGCGCCCGGTTCCGCGGGCGGATCCGGGGTCCGAGCCGGCTGCATCGGACCGAGGCGGGCACCCGCGCGCGGGATCCGACTACACCGAGTGGAAGGACCCTTCCTGGAAACGACGAGGAGCGCGCGGCCCGGATCGCTCCGGTACCGCGCGCTCCTCGAGGGGTTGCCGGGACTACGCCCCGATGCCGACCGCCTCGGGGGAGACGTCCGCACCGGGAGCCGAGGGCTCGAGCGCCTCGGCGACGCGCTGCGAGAGCGACGAGTCGACGTTCGCCCAGTACTGGAGCACGCGCTGCCGCAGCTCCGGACGGGTGACCTTCGACACGTGGCCGGCGATGTTCGCGACCAGGCGGGCGCGCGCGTCGTCGTCGAGGACCTCACGGTAGAGCGTCCCCGCCTGACCGAAGTCGTCGTCCTCCGGGTGGAGGGTCGCCGCGGCGCGCGTCAGCTCGCCGTCGGTCTCCCAGCCGGCCGACTCCGCCGCCCGGGCGGGATCGGCGTGGGCGCCGCCCATCGTGTTCGGCGCGTAGACGGGCACCTCGGACTTCTGGAAGTCGAACCGCATGGGGCCGTCCTTCGAGTACGAGTGCACGGGCGACTTCGGCGCGTTCACCGGCAGCTGCGCGTGGTTGGTCCCCACGCGGTAGCGGTGCGCGTCGGCGTAGCTGAAGATGCGCGCGAGGAGCATCTTGTCGGGGCTTGCCGCGATCCCGGGCACGAAGTTCGAGGGGGCGAACGCCGCCTGCTCGATCTGCGCGAAGTAGTTCTCGGGGTTCCTGTCGAGCGTCATGGTGCCGACCTGGATCAGCGGGTAGTCCGCGTGGGGCCAGACCTTGGTGAGGTCGAACGGGTTGAACCGGTAGCTCTTCGCGTCCTCGTACGGCATGACCTGCACGGACAGCGTCCACGAGGGGAAGTCGCCGCGGTCGATGGCGGAGGACAGGTCGCGGATGTGGAAGTCCGCGTCCTCACCGGCGATCTGGTCGGCCTGCTCCTGGCTCAGGATCTCGACGCCCTGATCGGTCTTGAAGTGGTACTTGACCCAGAAGCGCTCGCCGGCGGCGTTGATCCACTGGTAGGTGTGCGAGCCGAAGCCGTCCATGTGCCGCCACGAGGAGGGGAGGCCGCGGTCGCCCATGAGCCATGTGACCTGGTGGGCCGACTCGGGCGAGAGGGTCCAGAAGTCCCACTGCATGTCGTGGTCGCGCAGGTGGCTGCCGGGCAGGCGCTTCTGCGAGCGGATGAAGTCGGGGAACTTGATGCCGTCGCGGATGAAGAAGACGGGGGTGTTGTTGCCGACGAGGTCGTAGTTGCCCTCGCTCGTGTAGAACTTCAGCGCGAAGCCGCGGGGGTCGCGCCAGGTGTCGGGCGAGCCCTGCTCGCCGGCGACCGTGGAGAACCGCGCGAGCATCTCGGTCTCGACTCCGGGCTGGAAGAGCGCGGCACGCGTGTAGGCGCTGACGTCGGCGGTGGTGGTGAAGCGTCCGAAGGCTCCGCCGCCCTTGGCGTGGACGACCCGCTCCGGGATGCGCTCGCGGTTGAACTGGGCCAGCTTGTCGACGAGGTAGTGGTCGTGGAGCGCGAGGGGTCCGTCGGCTCCGACGCTCAGCGAGTGGTCGTCGCTCGCGACCGGTGCTCCGGAGTTCGTGGTGGTGAATCGTTCCTCGGTCATGTTCCTCCTGTCGGCGAGGGGCGCGGGGCCCGCCGCTGCGGTGTAGCGGATGTCGGTCAGTGGGCCAGGGCCAGGCAGTCGGGGCAGGTGCCCCAGAACGTGACGTCGGCGGTGTCCACGGCGAAGCCGCTCGCGGTCTGCGGATGCAGGCACGGCGCCTCCCCGACGACGCAGTCGACGTCGGCCACGGCCCCGCAGCGCCGGCACACCACGTGGTGGTGGTTGTCGCCGACCCGCAGCTCGAACCGGCGGGGGTGGCCCTCCGGCTCGATGCGGCGGACGATCCCGGCGTCGGTGAACGCCGAGAGCACTCCGTAGACGGCCTGCGCCGAGGCCTCGGGGAGGCCCTCGCGCACTCGGGCCAGGACCGCGTCGACCCCGGAGTGCGGGTGCTCCTCGAGAGCGAGGAGCACCGCGCGCCGGGTGGCGGTGACCTTGAGCCCGGAGGCTCGGAGCCGCTCGTCCACTGTCGTCATGCCGAGGACACTACCCGAGTTGTCTTGAGCGGATCAAAACAACGGGCGGCGTGGCGCGCTCGTCCGGGTGAACGGCCGGGAACGCTCCGGCGGCCACGCGGAGGCTCCGATCAGGCGACCGGACCCTCGACCAGCACGACCTGGGCGGAGCGGGCGGCGCCCGCGGAGTCGGTCCACGAGATCGTCACCGACTCCCCGGGCTCGCGCTGCGCGAGCGAGGCGGACAGCTGGTCGGCCGAGGCGACGGCGACCCCGTCGACCGCGGTGACGACGTCCCCCGCCTCGAGGCCCGCCTGCGCGGCCGGCCCGCCCTCGACGACTCCGCCGATCACGGCGCCGGACGCGGTGGTCGCGAGCGCGCGCGAAGTCGGCGACGCGGTGCCGGAGGAGAGGGAGACGCCGAGGAAGGCCGGGTAGCCGATCTCGACGGTGGCCGTGTCGGCGCCCGCCTCGATGGTGGCGACGATGTCCAGGGCCTTCGAGATCGGGATCGCGAAGCCGGTGATGTCGGCCGTCCCGCTGGAGGCGGCGGTGTCCATCCCCACGACGCGGCCGGCGGAGTCGACGAGCGGGCCGCCGGAGTCGCCGGAGACGATGTCTGCGTCCGTCTGGATCAGCCCGGTCAGCGTCTCGGCGGAGATCCCCGACTCGGAGCGGGTCGTGATCTGCTGATCGAGACCGGTGACCGTGCCGGTGGCGGCGACCAGGTCGCCCGTCCCTCCCGCGTTGCCGACGGCGGTCACGGTGTCGCCCACAGCGACCCCGTCCGTGTCGAGCGAGGCGGGGGTGAGGCCGGAGGCGTCCTCCAGCTGCAGGACGGCGACGTCGTTCGTCGCGTCGGTGCCGACGACGCGGGCGGTGTAGCTGCGGCCCGTCGACTCCACCGTGACCGAGATCGCGGTGGCGCCCTCGACGACGTGGTTGTTGGTGAGGATCATGCCGTCGGAGGTGAGGATCATGCCGGTGCCGGCCGAGCGGGCGCCCTGGTAGGTGAGCTCGGAGGTGATCGTGACGACGCCGGCGGTCTGCGCGGTGCTCGCGGCCACGGCGTCGGTCGCGCCGGTGGCCGGCTCGGCGGCGGAGGAGCCGCCCTGCGTCGATCCGCCCTGCGTCGATCCGCCCCAGGAGGGGACGATCACGTACCCGCCGCCGAAGGATCCCCGCGAGCCGCCGGGGTAGACGATCGTGGCGGCGCCGGCCGAGGCGGAGGAGGCCGCCTCGGTGCGGCCGGCGGTGGCGACTCCGCCTGCTGTCACTCCGATCAGCACGGCGAGGCCGAGGCCGCCGGCGATCAGCGCCCGACGACGACGACGACGGTCGTCCGCGCGCAGCGCGCGCACCTCGTCGGCGCCCGTCGCCTCGGTGATGGCGGGCTGGTCGGTGAGCTCTCGCTCGTCGGATTCGTGTCGCTCGTTCATGGTGTCGTCCTCGTGCCGGGGCCGCCCCTGACGGCGACCGGTTCCCATTCCACGCCCGGCCTCCCCGCGCAGCCTGGACGCTGCTTATGCGGTTCCTTTGAGCGCTCGCCCCTCCGAATGGTTGTAGCTTCAACTAAAAGCGGGTAGCGTCTCCGCCGTGACCACCTCCTCCCCCGACCTGCTCGCTCCCGACACCGCGATGGGCGCGGTGACCCTCCGCGTCGCCGACCTCGACGGGATGATCGCCTACTACCGCGACGCCGTGACGCTCGAGCTGCTCTCGCACGACGGACCGGTCGCGGTGCTCGGCCGCGGCGGAGTGCCGGCCGTGATCCTCCAGCACGCGCCCGAGCTGGTGCACGCCTCGCCGCGCAGCGCCGGCCTCTTCCACACGGCGATCCTCTTCGAATCGGAGGCGGCGCTCGCCGCGGCCGTGTACAGCGTCGCGACCCGGCACCCCGGCTCGTTCACCGGCAGCTCCGACCACCTGGTCAGCAAGGCCTTCTACTTCGACGACCCCGAGCACAACGGCGTCGAGCTCTACTGGGACCGCGACCGCACGCAGTGGTCGTGGACGCACGGGCGGATCGAGATGAGCACGCTCTTCCTCGACCCGAACGCGTTCCTGCAGGAGCACCTCACCGAGGAGTCGATCGCGCAGCCGCGCCTCGGCGGCGCCTCCGTCGGCCACGTGCACCTGAGCGTGGGCGACGTCGCCACCGCGAAGGAGTTCTACGTCGACCGGCTCGGCTTCGAGACGACGATCGCGTACGGCGGGCAGGCGCTCTTCGTCTCGGCGGGCGGCTACCACCACCACATGGCGATGAACACCTGGAACTCGGCGGGCGCCGGACGTCGGCAGCAGGCCCTCGGCCTCGGACAGGTCGAGATCGTGGTGCCCGGCGCCGACGACCTCGGCGCGCTCGGCGAGCGGCTGGCCCGCTCCGGAGTCGCCACCCGCGACGACGGCCGCACCCTCGCCTTCGAGGACCCCTGGGCGAACGCGATCCGCGTCACGACCTTCTGAGCGCCGCCGACCGCGGGGACCCCCGCGGGTACGATGGTCGCGCGGAAGACCGCACTCCCCCGAGACTCCGGAGAACACGGTGCCCACGATCGTCGTTGAAGTCATGCCCAAGGCCGAGCTGCTCGACCCGCAGGGGAAGGCCGTCGCCGGCGCGCTCGCGCGGCTGGGCCACTCCGCCCTCCACGGCGTGCGGGTGGGCAAGCGCTTCGAGATCACCGTCGACGAGGTGACCGACGAGGTGCGCGCCTCGGTGCAGCGCATCGCCGACGAGATGCTCTCGAACTCGGTGATCGAGGACGTCGTCGGGATCCACTACCCGGCGGAGGCCGCCCGATGAGGATCGGCGTCATCACCTTCCCCGGCTCGCTCGACGACCGCGACGCCCAGCGCGCCGTCCGGTTCGCGGGTGCGGAGCCGGTCGCGCTGTGGCACGGCGACCACGACCTCGACGGCGTCGACGCGATCGTCCTGCCCGGCGGCTTCTCCTACGGCGACTACCTGCGCTGCGGCGCCATCGCCTCCCACTCCCCGATCATGCGCGAGGTCGTCGACGCGGCGAACGCCGGGACCCCGGTCCTCGGCATCTGCAACGGCTTCCAGATGCTCACCGAGGCGCACCTGCTGCCCGGCGGCCTGATCGCGAACGACATCGGATCCTTCGTCTGCCGCGACCAGCGCCTGATGGTCGCGAGCACCGAGACCGCCTGGACGAACGGCTTCGAGCCCGGCCAGGAGATCACGATCCCGCTGAAGAACGGCGAGGGCGGCTATATCGCCTCGGCCGACACGCTGGTCGAGCTCGAGGCGGAGGGACGCGTCGTCGTCCGCTACCTCGGCCACAACCCGAACGGCTCCATGAACGACATCGCCGGCATCAGCAACCGCCGCGGCAATGTGGTGGGGCTCATGCCGCACCCGGAGCACGCCGTCGAGGAGGGCTTCGGGCCCGACACGGCCGCCGCGATGCGCTCGGGTGTGGACGGGCTGACGTTCTTCACGTCAGCGCTGCGCTCGCTGCTCGCCTCCGCCTGACGCATCCGATCCGGCCGGCTCCGCCCGCCCGCGACGCACGAGACCCCCGGTTCCGGCCGGGGGTCTCGTGCGTGATGGGCGATGTTCGCGGCGCCGCTCAGGGCCCGGTCAGGACCTCGGGCTCGGGGGTCATCGAGATGGTGGGGATCGAGGCGGTGATCACGGTGCCGTCGGAGCGGCGGGTGCCCTCGATGTCGGACGTGGTCGGCGCGCCGTGCAGGCGGCGGCCCTGGTGCGTGAGCGGGACGCGCACGGGGCTGCCGGCGGCGACGTGCACGCGCTCGTCGCGGACGGTGATCGCGGCGGAGTCGCCGGTCTCGACCGTCAGCAGGACCTCGGTCTGCGTCACCTCGACGCGCACGCGCGTGCCGTGGAGGGTGATGCGGAAGGCGAGGCGGTCCCAGTCGTCGGGAAGGCGCGGATCGAGCGTGATCCGGCCGCCGTGGTCGCGCATCCCGCCGAAGCCGTAGACGAGGGCGCTCCAGACGCCGCCCGTCGAGGCGACGTGGATGCCGTCCGCGGTGTTGCGGTGCAGGTCGGCGAGGTCGACGAACAGCGCCGACAGGAAGTAGTGGCGGGCCAGGTCGCTGTAGCCGACCTCGGCGGCGATGATCGACTGCACGACGGCCGAGAGGGTCGAGTCGCCGGTGGTCAGCGCGTCGTAGTACTCGAAGTCGGCACGCTTCTGCTCGGCGGTGAACTCGTTGCCCTGCAGCAGCAGCGCGAGCACGACGTCGGCCTGCTTGAGCACCTGGAAGCGGTAGATCACCAGCGGGTGGAAGTGCAGCAGCAGCGGGCGCTTGCTCGCGGGGGTGTTCTCGAGGTCCCACAGCTCCTTCTCGAGGAAGGCCGCGTCCTGCGGGTGGATGCCCGCCCGCGCGTCGAAGGGGATGTGCATCTTCTCGGCGGCGCGCGCCCACTCGAGCACCTCGCCCTCGTCGAGAGCGAGGCGGTCGGCCATCCGCTCGTACGCGGCGGGCTCGACGGCCTTCAGCAGCTCGACGGCGCGGGCGGCCGAGCGGAGGTTCGCCCGGGCCATGACGTTCGTGTACAGGTTGTCGTTGACGACGGTCGTGTACTCGTCCGGCCCCGTCACTCCGTGGATGTGGAAGTGATCGTCGCCGTTGCTGCGCCAGAAGCCCAGATCGGCCCACATCCGCGCGGTCTCGACGAGGATGTCGATCGCTCCGCGGGCGAGGAAGTCGTCGTCGCCCGTGGCACCCACGTACTGCATGAGCGCGTAGGAGATGTCGGCGTCGATGTGGTACTGAGCGGTGCCGGCGGCGTAGTACGCCGACGACTCCTGACCGTTGATGGTGCGCCAGGGGAAGAGCGCGCCGCGCTGGTTGAGCTCGGAGGCGCGCGCCCGGGCGGCCTCGAGCATGTTCTGCCGGAAGCGCAGGGCGTTCCGGGCGACGAGGGGCGCCGTGTAGCTGAGGAACGGGAGGACGTAGACCTCGGTGTCCCAGAAGTAGTGGCCGCCGTAGCCGGAGCCCGAAACGCCCTTGGCCGCGACTCCGCCGCCGTCGGTGCGGGCGGTGGACTGGGCGAGCTGGAAGAGGTTCCAGCGGGTGGCCTGCTGGATCGCGGGCTGGCCGTCCAGCTGCACGTCGGAGCGGGTCCAGAAGTCGTCCAGCCACTCGCGCTGCTTGACGAACTGCTCCTCGACCGGCGTCTCGCGGGCGCGGTCGAGCGTGCGGTCGCAGCGGTCGGCGAGCTCGCGCACGGGCACGCCGCGGGAGGTGTGGTAGGTCAGCGTCTTGACCAGGCGGACCGGCCGGCCGGCCTTGGCCTTCACGCGGTAGACGTGCTTGGCGAGGTCGTCGTCGATCTGGGAGGTCTGGTCCCACTCGTTCTCGGTCTCGAGCTGGTGCTCGGCGCCGCAGGCGACGGTCATCTGGGAGTTGGTGGTGCGGTAGCCGAGGAGGTAGCGGGTGCCGCTGACGCGCTTGAGGCGCGGCTGGAGCACGCGGTCCTCGAACGACTCCGCCTTGCGCGGGTCGAAGCCGGCGCCCTCGCTGCCGGAGGGGGCGTGGTACTCGTCGACGCCGTCCTGGCGGTTGAGGATCTGGCTCGAGATCAGCACGGACGCGTCGTGGTCGAGCATCTCGACCTCGTAGTCGAGGATCGCGAGGTGCCGGTCGGTGAAGGAGACCAGGCGGCGCGAGCGGATCAGGACGCGCTTGCCGGAGGGGGTGCGCCACTCCAGCTCGCGGGTGAGCACGCCGTTCGCGAAGTCGAGGCGGCGCGAGTAGGCGAGGACGTCGGCCTCGCTCAGCACGAAGGGCTCGTCGTCGACGTAGAGGCGGATGATCTTGGCGTCCGGCACGTTGACGATGGTCTGGCCGACGCGGGCGAAGCCGAACGCCTCCTCCGCGTGGCGGATGGGCCAGGTCTCGTGGAACCCGTTGATGAAGGTGCCGTAGGCGTAGCCGTCGCGCCCCTCCTCCACGTTGCCGCGGAGGCCGAGGTAGCCGTTGCCGGTGGCGAAGAGCGTCTCGGTGCGGCCCTGCAGCTCGGAGGCGAACTCGGTCTCGACGAGGGCCCACTCGTCGATCGGGAAGCGGTTCCGGTCGAGCGGGTCGGAGGTGATGGGGTTCATGCGGCGTCCTCGGGGGCGGGAGCGGTGGGGAGGAAGGGGAGCAGCTCGGCCAGGTCGTCCACGACCAGGTCGGCGCCGTGCTCGAGCAGGGTGTCGGCCCCGACTCCGCGGTCGACGCCGACGACGAGGCCGAAGCCGCCCGCGCGGCCTGCCGCGACTCCGGAGTGCGCGTCCTCGAGGACGGCGCACTCGGCGGCCGGGAGGCCGAGGAGCTCGGCCGCGTAGAGGTAGGTGTCGGGCGCGGGCTTGCCGGCGATCGAGCGCTCGGCGGCGAGGAGCCCGTCCACGACGACCTCGAAGCGGTCGCGGAGGCCGGCCGCCTCGAGCACCGGCACGCCGTTGCGGGAGGAGGTGACGACGGCGACCTGCACGCCCGCGGCGATCGCGGCGTCGACGAAGCGGAGCGAGCCCGGGTAGGGAGCGACACCGGTCTCGGCGAGGGTGCGGTTGAAGGCGTCGTTCTTGCGGTTGCCGAGCCCGCAGACGGTCTCGAGCGACGGGTCGTCCTCGGGCGCGCCCTCGGGGAGGGTGATGCCGCGCGAGGCGAGGAGCGCCCGGACGCCGTCGTACCGCGGGCGTCCGTCGATGTACCGGAAGTAGTCGGCGTCGGTGTAGCCCTCGGCGATCCCGCGCGAGGAGAGGTACTCCGTGAACAGCCGCGACCAGGCCTGCATGTGGACGTCGGCGGTCGGCGTGAGCACGCCGTCGAGGTCGAACAGGAGCGCGCGGACGCCGCGGAGGGCGGAGGCGTCGGGGCGCGTCGGGGATGCAGTCACGGCGGGGAGGACCTCTGATCGGGGGCAGGCGTTCGGCGGTTCCGCCGATGACGGTCGTCCGCCGCGGACTGCAGGTATCGTATACGCCCCCCGGCCGCCGTGTGGAACCGTTTACACGTCCGTCATCTGCGCGCCGCCGGGGGCGTCGATCCGCTCGGGGGCGAGGCGGTGCCGCCCGAGGGGGAGCATCAGCGGGGTGCCCGAGGTCGGGTCGGTGATGATGCGGCTGTCGAGGCCGAACACGGCGAGCACCGTCTCCTCGGTGAGCACCGCGGCCGGGGTGCCGGAGGCGTGCACTGCGCCGTGCGCGATGGCCACGAGGTGGTCGGCGTAGCGGGCGGCCATGTTGAGGTCGTGCAGGACCATCACCACCGTCGTCCCGCGGGTGCGGTTGAGGTCGACGAGCAGGTCGAGCACCTCGATCTGGTGGCTGACGTCGAGGAAGGTGGTCGGCTCGTCCAGCAGCAGCACGTCGGTCTCCTGCGCGAGGGCCATCGCGATCCAGACGCGCTGGCGCTGCCCGCCGCTGAGCTCGTCGACGGAGCGGTCGGCCAGGGCGGCGGTGTCGGTCGCGTCGAGCGCGGTCGCGACGGCCTCGTCGTCGTGGGCGCTCCAGCGGCTCAGCATCCCCTGGTGCGGATGGCGGCCGCGGCCGACGAGATCCGCGACGGTGATGCCCTCCGGGGCGATCGGCGACTGCGGGAGAAGGCCGAGCGTGCGGGCGAGCTGCTTCGCCGGCGTCCGGTGCACGGCCCTGCCGTCGAGCAGCACGGCGCCGGAGCGGGGCGCGAGCAGGCGCGACATCGAGCGCAGGAGCGTCGACTTGCCGCAGGCGTTCGCTCCGACGATCGCGGTGATGCGGCCGGGCGGGACGACGAGGTCGAGGCCGTCGACGACGGTCCGGTCGCCGTAGCCGAGGGTGACCCCCTCGGCCGTCAGGGTGTGCGCGGTGGTCACAGTGAGCCTCCCGCTCTGTTGCTGCGGACGATGAGGTAGACGAGGTACGGCGCCCCGAGGACGCCGGTGACCACTCCGACCGGGTAGCGCAGGCCCAGCCCGAACTGTCCGACGAAGTCGGCGACGAGCACGAGCAGCGCGCCGACGAGGGCCGAGGGGATGAGGAGCGACGCGCCGGGCCCGATCAGGCGGGCGGCGATCGGGCCGGAGAGGAAGGCCACGAACGCGATCGGGCCGGCGGCGGCCGTCGCGAAGGCGATCAGCCCGACCGCGGCGACGATCACGACGAGGCGGGTGGCGTTCACGCGGATGCCGAGCGCGGAGGCGGTGTCGTCGCCGAGCTGCGTGGCGGAGAGGTCGCGCGAGCGCGAGAGCAGGACGGGGGTGAGGACGACGACCGCGGCGAGGACCGGCACGACCTCGCTCCAGCTCGCGCCGTTGAGGCTCCCGGTGAGCCAGCGGGACGCCTCCTGCAGGTCCCACGCGGCGGCCTGCGAGAGCACGTAGGCGGTGAGGGAGTCGAGCATGGCGGCGACCCCGATGCCGATCAGGATCAGCCGGGTGCCGGCGACTCCGCTGCGGTAGGACAGGGCGTAGACGAGCAGGGCGACCACGAGTCCCGCGACGATCGCGAGGGCCGAGACCTGCGCGGCCCCGAGCGAGAGCGTCACGATCGCGAAGGCCGCGGCGGCGCTCGCCCCGGCGCTGATCCCGATGATGTCGGGGCTGGCGAGCGGGTTACGGAGCATGGTCTGGAAGCTCACTCCGCCGAGCCCGAAGCACAGGCCCACCAGCAGGGCGAGGACGGCGCGCGGGAGGCGGAGGCGCCCGACGGTGAAGCTCGCCCCGGGGACCTGCTCGCCGAGGATCACGCGCAGCACCTCGTCGGGCGAGTAGACGGTCTGGCCGACCAGCAGGGAGACGGCGAGGACGGCCGCGATCAGGACAGCGAGCACGGCGACGACGATCCGGCGGCGGGCCCCGCGGCGGCGGCGGCCGGCCGCGACGGCGCGGGCGGTGGCGGAGGGCGCCTCGAGCAGCGCGGTCACAGCTCGCGCACCTTCTGGCGGCGGACGATCGCGATGAACACCGGGGCGCCGACCAGCGCGGTGACGATGCCCACATCGATCTCGCTCGGGCGCGCGACGACGCGGCCGACGATGTCGGCGGCGATCAGGAGCACGGCGCCGGTCACCGCCGAGAACGGCAGCAGCCAGCGGTGGTCGACGCCGACGAGGAGGCGGCAGGCGTGCGGGACGACCAGGCCGACGAAGCCGATCGGCCCGGTGACCGCGGTCGTCGCTCCGCAGAGCACGACCGCGCCCAGGGCGGCCCCGCCGCGCGCGAGGGCGACCCGCTCCCCCAGGCCCGCGGCGAGCTCGTCGCCGAGCGCGAGGGTGTTGAGGCTCTTGGCCGAGAGCACGCAGAGGACGAAGCCGGCCAGGAGGAAGGGGAGCACCTGCGCGATGCTCGCGGACGTGGCGCCGCCCACTCCGCCGATCTGCCAGGAGCGGATGCCGCCCGCGATGTCGGCGCGCGGCAGGACGATCGCGCTGATCACCGAGACCAGCGCGGCCGAGGTGGCGGCCCCGGCCAGGGCGAGCTTGAGCGGAGTCGCGCCGCCGCGCCCGAGCGACCCGACCGTGTAGACGAAGACCGCGGCGACCGCGGCCCCGCCGATCGCGACCCAGACGTATGCGGCGGAGCTCGTCAGCCCGAAGAAGACGATGCCCGTCACGACCGCGAGCGAGGCTCCGGTGTTCACCCCGAGGATGCCGGGGTCGGCCAGCGGATTGCGGGTCACCCCCTGCATCAGCACGCCGGCGACGCCGAGGGCCGCGCCCGCGATCGCGGCGAGCACGGTGCGCGGGATGCGCTTGGCGACCGCGGCCTGCGCGAACCCGTCCGTGGACCCGCCGAACGCGGCGACCACGTCGCTCCACGCCACCTCCCGCGACCCCACCAGCACCGACAGCACGGCGGCGGCGAGCAGCACGGCCACGGCCGCGAGCAGCCAGAGGGCGCGCAGCCGCCTCGGGCGGCGCACGGCGGCGACGCCCGAGGCGGCGGGAGGAGCGGCGAGGGTCACGCGGGCCGGATCCCGGCTCAGGCGGCCGGAGTGCTCTGCGCGGCCTTGGCGGCGGCCTCGTCGAGCAGGTCCAGGTAGTCGTCGAGGACCCACGAGATCGAGAGCGGCGTCGGGTTGGCGGCGGTGCCGAGCGGCGTGGAGGGCAGGCGCACGATGGCGTCGTCGGCGACCGCGGGGATCTGCGAGAGCAGCGGGTCGGCCTTGAGGGTGCTCACGAGCTCGTCGTCGCCGTAGGTGACGATCACGTCGACGTCGCTGAAGGCGTCGGCCTGCTCGGCGCTCTGCGTGAGCGAGAACTTGTCGGTCGCGGCGGAGGCGGTCGCGATGCTGCCCGGGGTGGCCATGCCGAGGTCCTCGAAGAACGCGGGGCGGGTGTCGTGCGAGGTGTAGAAGCTGACCTGGCTGAGGTCCGTCGGGTCGACGTGGGTGAGGAACATCGCGGAGGTGCCGGCCAGCTGCGGGTGCGCGGCGACCTTCTCCTCGATCTCGCCCTCGAGCTCGGTGATCAGGGCGGCGCCCTCGTCGGCCCTGCCCATCGCCTCGCTGTTCAGCGTGATCATGTCGCGCCAGGAGGTGCCCCAGGCGGTCTCGGGGTAGGCGACGACGGGGGCGATCTCGCTCAGGGTGTCGTAGTCCTCCTGCGTGAGGCCGGAGTAGGCGGCGAGGATGACGTCCGGGTCGGTGTCCGAGACTGCCTCGAAGTCGATGCCGTCGGTCTCGTCGAAGAGGACGGGGGTCTCGGCGCCGAGCTCGTCGAGCTTCTCGCTCACCCAGGGGAGGAGCCCGTCGCCGTCGTCGTCGCCGAAGTTGGCGGCGGCCATGCCCACGGGGACGACACCCAGCGCGAGCGGGACCTCGTGGTTGGCCCAGTTGACGGTCGCCACGCGCTCGGGGGCCGACTCGATGGTGGTGGTGCCGAGAGCGTGCTCGATCGTGATCGGCGTGAAGCCGCTGTCGGCGGCGGCGTCGTCTCCGGCGGCCGAGCCGCTGCAGCCGGCGAGGCCGATCGTCAGCGCGGTGGCGGCGAGCAGGGCGAGGGGCGTGGTGGCGCGGGGCATGGGTCCCTTTCGAGAGGCTGTGCGGGAGGCGGCGCAGGGTCCGAGTGAACCGGCACTAAGGACAGCCTAACCAAAGAATGTGCGTGCTCTCAGCCCCGATTCCTCGCCTCCCGAGGTCGGAGGCGCCCGGAGGTGCCGCTCGCGGAGCCCGGCGACGGCCCTGCCACGGCCGCGGACGTCACGCCGTCGCGAGCCTCTCGACGGTGCGCAGGTTCCGGGTCGTGGTGCTCGAGCGGTAGGCGGATCGGGCGAGGATCCGTGCGACCGGAGTGTCCGTCGAGGAGCCGCGCGGGCAGCGCCAGTAGAGGACACCGGCACCCCGGGCGACGAGCTCGACCGCCGGATCCGGCTCGCCGATCGCGGCCTGCGCGGCGTCGAGCGCCTCCTCGTCCGAGCCGAAGACGACGTACGGATGCGCCTCCTCGTCGATCCGCGGGAACGGATAGGCGGCGAGCACCGCGGCGAGCGCCTCCTGCGTCACGAGCACGATCCAGGCGTCGTAGCCGAACCGCTCGGCGAGCGCCGCCTCGAGCGCGGGCTTCAGCTCGGCGGCCGGGCGATCGGAGTCGAAGGCCGCGTTGCCGCTCGCGAGGACCGTCCGCACCCGGTCCACGCCGATCCCGGCGACCGTCTCGGCGAGCTCGGCGCTGCGGACGGTGCGGCCGTTGACGTTCACTCCGCGGAGGAGGGCGAGGAACCGGGTCATGCGGCCGACGGTAGCGTGACGGCATGGCGCGCGGAAGCGGACGACGACGACCCCGGCGGACCCTCGAGGAGGAGATCCTGCGGGCGAGCGAGCGCGGACCCGGGGCGAGGACGCGGGCGGAGACCGTCCCTCCCTCCGGACGCCGGCTGGTGGCGCCGCCCGCCTCGGGCACCCTTCTCCACATCGACGTGGACGCGCTGGTGGCGCTCGCCGCGCGGGAGGACCTGCTGATCGCGCTGGAGCGGCGGATCGGCGAGCACGCGGTGGCCGCGACTCCGGTGCTCTCGTGGTGGTCGGCGACTCCGTCGGTCCCGGGCGAGGAGGAGGAGCGCCGGCTCGACGCGCTCGTGCTGCGGACGGTGGAGCTCGGGGCGGGGCCGGCCGACGACGTGGACTCGCGGCTGCGGGAGCTGGCGCACGAGGGCGGTCTGGACGAGCTGGGCGCCGCGCTGGCGCTGCTCGCGCGGGTCCCGGATCCGCCGGCGGCGTTCCAGGATCCGGACGGGTTCCTGCGCGTGACGGTCCCGGAGTCGCCGTTCGAGCGGCGGCTCGAGGTCCTCGCGGAGGCGCAGGGCCGGGCGGGCGAGCTGCTGATGCTGCTGCGCGACTGCGCGTTCACCGCGACCCTGCCGCGGCGGCGCTCGGCGATCGCGGCGATGAGCGGGCGGATCCGGGCGGCCGCGGACTCGGGGCGCCTCGACTCCCGGCGGCTGGACGAGCTCGCGGAGGCGGTGGACGCGGCGCTCGAGAAGCGGTGGACCGTGCTCTGACGGCGGTCGGCGTTACGGGCGCGCCCGTCGCAGTGACCGTTCGCGCACCGGTTCAGCCCCCGCGCACTCCGGGTGAATAGGCTGGACGGATGCCTCTCACCGGTCTCGACCTCCGCCGCTTCCCCGCCGCCCTGAACGACGAGGGCGGTCCCGACGCCGCCACCGCCGCGTGGGCCACCGCGATCAACGCGGGCTTCCACGAGAAGGAGTTCACGCCGGAGAAGCTGCGGGACTGGGCCGAGCACATGGTCGCCGACCAGCGCGTGCTGACCGCGGTCGTCGACTCCTCCGCCCCCGAGGGACTCGACGGCGCGGGCGTGCCGGTCGGCACCTACGCGGCGTTCCCCGGGGCCCTGCAGGTCGGCGGCGGACGCGAGCTGCCGGCGCACCTCGTCTCGCAGGTGACCGTGCGGCCCACGCACCGGCGCCGCGGCATCCTGCGCGCGATGATCACCGAGGACCTGCGCCTGGCGAAGGAGGCCGGCACCCCGGTCGCCGCGCTCACGGCGAGCGAGGCCTCCATCTACCGCCGATTCGGCTTCGGCCGCTCGGCCTTCACCCGCTCCATCCGCGTCGACACCGGGCCGCGCTTCGGCCTGCAGACCGAGCCCGCCGGCCGCGTCGAGGTGGTCGCGACGAGCTGGCTGCAGCCGCGCATCCCCGCGGTGTTCGCCGCGTTCCAGGCGTCGACCCCCGGCTCGCTGACCCGCCAGTCGCGCTACGAGGCGAACTCCGTCGGCACCGCGTCCGGCGAGACCACGCCCGGCCTCGACGTCCGCTCGGCCGTCCACCTCGACGAGGAGGGGACGCTCGACGGCTTCGTGACCTACCGCGCGGTCGGGCCCGAGGACGACAAGACCCTCGAGATCGTCGACCTCGTCGCCCCCGGCGCCGACGCCTATCTCGCGCTCTGGGGCTACCTCGGCGCGGTCGACCTCGCCTCCGCGGTGACCTGGGACATGGCGCCGGTGGACGATCCGCTGACCTGGGCGCTCCGCGACGCGCGCGTGGTGCAGGTGAGCCACGTGGGCGACCTGATCTGGCTGCGGATCCTCGACGTCGCCGCCGCGTTCTCGGCCCGGCCGTGGACCGCTGACGGCTCGGTCGTGGTCGAGGTGGCCGACGGGCTCGGGCTCGCCGACGGCCGCTACCGCCTCACCGCCTCGGGCGGCTCCGCCACCGTGGAGCGCACCGGGGACGAGGCCGAGCTCGCGCTGGACGTGGCCGACCTGGGCTCGCTGCTGCTGGGCTCGGTGCGGCCGTCGATCCTGGCGAAGGCCGGGCTGGCGCGCGTCACGGGCGAGGCGGGGCGGATGGACCGCCTGTTCGCGCCGGTCGCGACGCCGTACTGCATCTCGTTCTTCTAGGGGGCACCGCCCTCCAGGGGGCACCGCCCTCTCGGCGGCAGCGCGCGGCCGGCGGTGTCCGGCTCCCGTGCCGCCGCCGCCCTCGCGCATCCGCGGCCGCCGCGGACTGCCAGCCGCCTCCGGGCGTCCGCGCATGCCGCGTCGGTCATGCTGGAGGACCCGTCCCCGACACCGGCAGGAGTTCCGCGTGGGTGCATCCGTGATCGTCGACGTCATCGTCGTGCTGAGCCTCATCGGCGCGCTCGTCGACGGTCTGCGGCGCGGCCTGCTCCGGACCCTCGGCGGTCTCGCCGGGATCGTCGCAGGCGCGATCGGCGCCTCGTTCGCCGTGCCCGCCGTCTCGTCGTGGGCGGCCGGCAGCGAGTGGCGCCTGCTCGCCGTGATCGGCACCGCCGTGCTGCTGCTGGGCGTCGGCTACGCGATCGGAGCGACGCTCGGCGCGGTCATCGGCCGCGGAGCCGACCGCGTGAAGCTCGGCCTGCTCGACCGGCTCGCCGGCGGCGTCGCCGGCGTCGCGATCTCCGGCCTGGTCTGGATCGCCGTCACCTCGGCCGTCTCCCTCCTCGGCGTCCCCCTCGTCACGACCTCGGTCGCCGGATCGACGGTCATCCGCACGATCGACGACCTCACCCCCTCCCCCGTCCGCGCCTTCCTCGCCCAGCTGCAGTCGACCGTGGTCGACGAGGGCACGTCCTGGGTCGTCGAGGCGCTCGACGCACCGACCCAGGCGCCCGCGATCCCGGACGTCTCGACCGACGACCCGGAGGTCGCCGCCGCCACCCGCTCGGTCGTGCGCGTCTCCGGCACGGCCTGGGCCTGCGACGTCGGAGTGACGGGCAGCGGCTTCGTCGTCTCGGACGACCGCGTCATCACCAACGCGCACGTGGTCGGCGGAGTCTCGCAGCCGGTCGTCGAGGCGCCGGGCGAGGCCCCGCGCACCGGCCGCGTCGTCTACCTGGACCCGGCCGCCGACCTCGCCGTGATCGCCGTCGACGGGCTCGACGCCTCCCCGCTCCCGCTCGACGACGCCGTCGCCGCCGGGGACGACGCCGTGGTCGCGGGCTACCCCTTCGGGGGCCCGCTGACCCTCGGCTCGGCCGAGATCTCCTCCGACGCCACGGTCTCGCTGATGGTCGACGGAGCACCGACCTCACGGGAGGTCCTGACCCTCGCCGCCGTCGTCAACCAGGGCAACTCGGGCGGCCCGCTGCTCTCCCTCGAGGGCACCGTGTCGGGCGTCGTCTTCGGCAAGGCCGCCTCCGTCGACAACGTCGGCTACGCCATCCCGCTCTCGGTCCTCACTCCCGTGGTCGAGCAGGCCGCCTCGCTGACGGACGCCGTCGATCCGGGGGCCTGCCGCTCGAAGTGAGCGGTCACGGCAGCGGTCCGTCGACCAGCACGAGGGTGAGGTCGTCGAGCCGCACCGTCTCGGGCCGCGCCGACTCGAGGTAGGCGGACACGCGCGGATCGACGGGGAAGCGCGCCGACCGCTCGATCGCGATGGCGACGATCCCGGCGGACGACGGATCGGTCGTCACCCGGTCGCCGATGTAGGGCACGTAGACGCCCGAGGACATGCCCTGCGCGAGGACAAGTCCGCCGTCGAGGCCGCGCTCGCGCAGCACGTCGGCCACCCGCGCGATCCCGGTCGGCCGCTCCTGGGCGATCCCCGCCGAGGTGGCGATCGCGATCACGAGGGAGGCGGCCAGCAGCACCGCGCCGGCGCCGCGGGCGAGGGGTGCGGGCAACACGATCCCGCCGCGCAGCGCCTCCGCGATGCCGATGCCCGCCAGCGCGCAGAGGAGCCACGCCCACGCCGCGTAGTAGTGCGGCAGCGCGACCGAGCTGATCGCCAGGTGGAACACGAGGAGGAGCAGCGTCGCGGCGCCCAGGTAGAGCACCAGCGCGCGGCGCCGCGGAGCGAGCAGGGCCAGCAGGGTCCCGAGGAGCAGCACGGCGAGCGCCGCCGGCCCGATGCCGACGACCATGAACCAGAGGTTCGCCCACCACGGAGGGAAGACGTACGCGGTCCCGGCGACCTCGATCAGGTGGCCGTCGGCGTTGTGCTCGGACTGGAACTCGAGCAGGTACCGGATCGCCTCGACCGGGTGCACCGGCAGGTAGGCGAGCACCCCGGTGACGACGAACGCGACGGAGAGGGCGAGGCCGCCCCGCAGAGCCCGGGCCCTGCTCCCCGACCACAGCAGCGGCAGCAGGAGCACGGGCGCGAGGACCGCGGTGGTCAGCTTCGAGGTGACCGACAGCGCCAGCAGCGCACCGGCCAGCGCGATCAGCCAGCCGCTCCGCCTGCCCGGCGAGGCGCGCGACCAGGTCCACGCCGCCGCCATCGCCGCGACGGCGAAGAGCACCATGAAGGGCTCCAGGAGCGCGAGGCGGTCGATCCGGGTGCCGGCGCCCACGGCGGTGCGCGGGAGGAGGAGGAACAGGCCGGCCGGGACGAGCGCGAGCGTCGGGCCGAGCTCGCGCCGGAACCAGAGCCAGAGCACCACCCCGGTGAGGAATGCGGCCGCGCCGGCGGCGATCCTGCCCGCGAGCGGCCCCTCGCCGAGCAGCACCTGCGCGAGCCCGATCAGGTACTTCGCCGTCGGCGGATGCTCGAGGTTCGCGCTCACGTCGCCGTGCAGGTAGTCCCAGCCCGCGGCGAGGTACACGGGCTCGTCCGACGAGATGTTCGCCGCTCCGAGGTTCCCGAAGCACTGGTAGAGCCCCCACAGCACGGTCCCGATCAGAGCCGCCCGCTTCACCCGCCCGATCCTAGGCGCCGCTGCCCGCACCGCTCCACCGGAGGGCCCGGGCCGCGGCGACCGCGGCGGGTAGGATCGACGCGCATCCCGTCCCCCTCCCCTGGAGCCTCCAGCACATGGCAGACAGCCGCACCGCCGTTCCCGACACCACTGCGAACGCGGAGGCGACGCCCGAGCGGGAGCAGCCCTACGCGGCCCTCGGACTCAAGCCCGACGAGTACGCGAGCATCCGCGAGATCCTCGGCCGCCGCCCCACGAGCGGCGAGCTCGCGATGTACTCGGTGATGTGGAGCGAGCACTGCTCCTACAAGTCGTCGAAGATGTACCTCCGCCAGTTCGGGCAGAAGGTCTCCCCCGCCATGAAGAAGAACCTCATGGTCGGCATGGGCGAGAACGCCGGAGTGGTCGACGTCGGCGAGGGCTGGGCCGTCACCTTCAAGATCGAGAGCCACAACCACCCGAGCTACATCGAGCCCTTCCAGGGTGCGGCGACGGGGGTCGGCGGCATCGTCCGCGACATCATCTCGATGGGCGCCCGGCCGGTCGCGGTCATGGACGCGCTGCGCTTCGGGGCGATCGACGACCCCGACACCGCGCGCGTGGTGCACGGCGTCGTGGCCGGCATCTCCTTCTACGGCAACTGCCTCGGCCTGCCGAACATCGGCGGCGAGACCTACTTCGACTCGGTCTACCAGGGCAACCCGCTCGTCAACGCGCTGGCCGTCGGCGTCCTCCGCCACGAGGACCTGCACCTCGCGAACGCCCGCGGCGTCGGCAACAAGGTCGTGCTGTTCGGGGCGCGCACCGGAGGCGACGGCATCGGCGGCGCGTCGATCCTCGCCTCCGACACCTTCGCCGACGGCGGACCGACCAAGCGCCCCGCGGTGCAGGTCGGCGACCCGTTCGCCGAGAAGGTGCTCATCGAGTGCTGCCTCGAGCTGTTCCGCAAGGACCTCGTCGAGGGCATCCAGGACCTGGGCGCCGCGGGCATCTCGTGCGCCACCTCGGAGCTGGCCTCCAACGGCGACGGCGGCATGTTCATCGAGCTCGACTCGGTGCTGCTGCGCGACCCCTCGCTCACGGCGGAGGAGATCCTCATGTCGGAGTCGCAGGAGCGGATGATGGCCGTCGTCACGCCCGAGAAGCTCGACGCGTTCCTCGAGGTCGTCGGCAAGTGGGACGTCGAGACCAGCGTGCTCGGCGAGGTCACCGACTCCGGCCGCCTCATCATCAACTGGCACGGCGAGGAGATCGTCAACGTCGACCCGCGCACCGTCGCGGTCGACGGCCCGGTCTACGAGCGCCCGATCGAGTACCCCTCCTGGCTCGACGCGCTGCAGGCCGACTCCTCCTCCCGCCTGCCCCGCTCGACCGGCGGCGACGCACTGCGCGCCGAGACCCTGGCGCTCCTGGGCTCGGCGAACCTCGCCGACAAGAGCTGGATCACCTCGCAGTACGACCGCTACGTGCTCGGCAACACCGCGCTCAGCTACCCCGACGACGGCGGCATGGTCCGCGTCGACGAGGAGTCGGGCCTCGGCTTCGCGGTCGCGACCGACGCGAACGGGCGCTGGTGCCAGCTCGACCCGGCGCAGGGCGCCCGCCTGGCGCTGGCGGAGGCGTTCCGCAATGTCGCCGTCACCGGAGCGACCCCGGTCGCCGTCTCGGACTGCCTCAACTTCGGCAGCCCCGAGAACCCCGAGGTGATGTGGCAGTTCCGCGAGGCCGTGGGCGCGCTCGCCGACGCCTGCCTCGAGCTCGAGATCCCCGTCACCGGCGGCAACGTCTCGTTCTACAACCAGACCGGCGACGTGCCGATCTTCCCGACCCCCGTCGTCGGCGTCCTCGGCGTGATCGACGACGTCGCGCGCCGCATCCCGTCCGGCTGGCAGGACGAGGGCGACAACCTCTACCTCCTCGGCACCACCCGCGACGAGCTCGACGGCTCCGCGTGGGCCGGCACCATCCACGACCACCTCGGCGGGCTGCCCCCGCAGCTCGACCTGGCCGCCGAGCGCGCGCTGGCCGAGCTGATCTCGGCGGGCGCGAAGGAGTCGCTCATCGCCTCCGCTCACGACCTCGCCGACGGCGGGCTCGTGGTGGCGCTGGCCGAGTCGGCGCTGCGCTTCGGCGTCGGGGCGCGCATCTGGCTCGACGAGCTGATGGAGCGCGACGGCGTCGACGCGACGGCCGCGCTGTTCTCGGAGTCGACCGGCCGCGTGCTCGTGTCGGTGCCGCGCGAGGACGACGTGAAGTTCCGCGGGCTCTGCGAGGGCCGGGGCTACCCGGTGCTGCGCATCGGCGTGACCGACGCGGCGACCCCCGCGGTCGAGGTGCAGGGCCTCTTCACGCTGCCGCTGGACGAGCTGCGCTCGGTGAACGGCGCCGTGCTGCCGCGCCACTTCGGCTGAGCCTCCGGGCGATCCGAGTCCGCAGGAGTCGCGGTGGTCGAGCTGGACCACCGCGACTCCTGCGGTACCGGCTCCGCTCCGGAGTTCCGTGATTACGGAATGTTTACAATAGTGGAGCATGACCTCCTCCCGAGACCTCGCCGGCGAGGTCGACGAGCTCCGAGCGCGGCTGGACCGCCTCGAGCGCGCCGACACCCCCGCCGCGCCCGCCGCCGACGATCCGCTCTGGGCCCTGACCGCTCTCCGCGAGCGCCTGCCCTCTCCCGGCGGAGTCGTCTTCGCCGGCTCGGTCGCCACTCCGGCCGGCCCCGTCGAGTGGCAGTACGGCCTCAGCACCGACGCGTTCTTCGAGCGCGACTGGGGAGCGAGCCCCGGGCCGACCGCGCTCGCCGCGCTGGGCAGCCCCGTGCGTCTGCGGTTCCTGCAGGCGGTGGCCGGCGGAGTCGAGACCGTCGCGCAGCTCGCCGAGAGCGAGGGCGCGGGCACCACCGGGCAGATCTACCACCACGTCAACCAGCTGGTCGCCGCCGGCTGGCTGGAGGCGCGCGGCCGCGGCCGCTACGGCGTTCCGCCGGAGCGGCTCGTCCCCCTGCTCGTGATCCTGCTCGCCTCCGGAGGACCCCGATGACCCGCCGCCGCCTCGCCCTCGCCGCCGCCTCCGCCGCGGCCGTCGTCCTGCTCGGCGGAGTGCTGCTCCGCCCCTCCGCTCCCACCCTCTCGACCGAGGCGACGGGCGACGCCGAGATCGCCGAGTGGCTCCGGACCGACGTCGGAGACGGCGCGCGGAACCACCTCGTCGCCGCCGTGATCACGCCCGACGGCGTGCGCTACGGCGGACTCGGAGCCGACGAGCGGACCGAGGTCGAGATCGGATCGGTCACGAAGACGATGACCGCGCTCCTCCTCGCCCGGAGCGCCTCCGAGGGGACGGTCGGGCTCGAGGACCCCGCCGCGGAGCACGCCGACGTCGGCGGCTTCACCGGGACGCTCGAGGAGCTGGCGACCCACCGCTCCGGCCTGCCGCGACTCCCCACCGGTGTCGGCGACCTCGCCTCGACGCTGTTCGCCCAGCTGCGCGGCACGGACCCCTACGCGGGCTGGTCGGCCGACGACGTCCTCCGGCAGGCCGCCGAGGAGGACCAGGGCGAGCACGTGCACGCCTACTCGAACCTCGGTGCGGCGGTGTTGGGCCAGACGCTCGCCCGCGCCGAGGGCCGCGACTACGCCGACCTCCTCCGCGAGCGCGTCCTCGCTCCGCTCGGGATGTCCGCGACCTCCGTCCCGGAGACCGCGGACGCCCTCCCCGCCGACGCGCCGACCGGCTTCTCGGCGAGCGGGCGGTCCGTCGACGCGTGGACGATGGCGGGCTACGCGCCGGCGGGCGGCGTCCGCTCCACGGCGGCGGACATGGCCCGCTACGCGCAGGCCCTCCTCACCGACGACCCCGCGCTGGGGGTGCCCGCGGCGAGCGTCCTGGATCCCCGGTTCGACGCCGACGGGGCGCGGATCGGCCTCGGCTGGTTCACCTCGGAGTCGGAGGACGGCGGATCCGTGACCTGGCACAACGGAGGGACCTCCGGCTACTCGACGATGCTCGCGATGGACCGGGAGCGCGGCGTGGCCGTGTTCGTCAACGGGGACACGGCGAGCTCGGTCGACGAGCTCGGCCTGCGCCTGCTGCAGCGCGCCGGGGAGGAGTCGTGATGATCGCCTCGATCCTCGTCCTGCTCGTCGTCGCGTTCACCGTCGGCCGCTTCGCCCTGGGGAGCATTCCTCGGCGCCGGGCGGCCGGGTTCCTCGACCGCGACCGCGTCCGGACGCTCGCCCGCGGCGTCGAGGCCGTCGCCGTGCTGCTGCTCGGGCGGGCGCTCGTCGACTGGTCGGCGCTGACGCTGCTCCCCTGGGCCGTGCTGGTGGCTCTCACCGCGGCCGGGGCGGCCGGCGCCGTGCTGCGCTGGGACGGGCTGCCGTGGTTCGAGGACCCGGCGCGCCGCCGCTCGCGGACGACCGGGCTCGCGGCGACCGTCGCCGTGTCGGCGGTCCTGATCGGCGTCCTGGGCTGAGCGCCGCGCACGTGCCGTCGGATCCGCGCCTTCCGCGGTGGTCGCGTGCTGCTGCGAGGCGGGAGGAGTGGCGGCGGGCGCGGGCGGGAGCGGCGTCAGCCGGTCTGCGCGGGGAGGTCGTCGGGCTCGGCGTTGTCGAGGACGCGGCCGTTCTGGTCGCCGACGCTCAGGACGGTCGTCGGGCGGAGGTTGAGGGTGTCGCCGCCGTAGAGGCTGTCGATGTCGACGCCGTCGCGGCGCACCGAGTTCAGCGCGGAGAGGTAGTCGGAGCTGATGCAGAACCGGTCCGCGATCCGCTCGCTGATGTCGCCCGCTGCCACCAGGTAGGAGGCCGGGGCGCCGTCGGAGGCGGTGCTCGCCGTCCCGGTCGCGCCGACGCGGGTGCCGCGGTCGCGCACGCGCTCGAGGTCGACGCCGTCGAGCGTCCCCTCGTCGAGCGCCTGGACGACGCACTCGCCCGAGACGTCCTCGACGGGTGCGGGAGTGGTCGAGACGCTCGGCACCGGCCGCGGCGTGGACTCGGCTCCGGCGGCGGGCGGTGCGGTCGAGGCGGTCGAGGCGGTCGGCTCGGCGGGTGCGGCGGCGGGGCTCGTCGCCTCCGCCGTGCAGCCGGCGAGCAGGACCACGGCGGAGAGGGCGATCACGAGGCGCTGCGTCGTCCGGACCATTCCGCGACTCTAACCCGGCACCCGGGCGGCCGGGCGCCACCGCGCCCAGCGGGCTGCGGGCGATCCGGTCGAGGCCGCTGGACCCGGCCGACGCGCAGGCCCGACCGAGGCGGGGCTCGGGCGGCCCCTGGACGGCGCGCCCCCGATTGACCTCCCCCGTCGATCGCACCCATGCCGAGCGCCTGTTGGACACGCGGCCCGAACCGGAGTCGACTGGGACCATGCAGTACACGCACCTCGGTCGCACCGGCCTGTCCGTCTCCCGCACCGTCCTCGGCACCATGAACTTCGGCATGCAGACCGAGGAGTCCGACTCGTTCGCGATCATGGACCGCGCGCACGAGCTCGGCGTCAACTTCTTCGACACCGCCAACGTGTACGGAGGCGAGGCCGGCCGCGGCGCCACCGAGGAGATCGTGGGCCGCTGGTTCGCGCAGGGCGGCGAGCGCCGCGAGCGCACCGTCCTCGCGACCAAGGTCTTCGGCGACATGGGCGAGTTCGCCGCTCCCGGAGCCGAGCGCGGCCGCGACTCCTGGCCCAACGGCGGCCGCCTCTCGGCGCTCACCCTGCGCCGCGCGCTCGACGAGAGCCTCCGCCGCCTGCAGACGGACCACATCGACCTCTACCAGTTCCACCACGTCGACCGGACGACGCCCTGGGACGAGATCTGGCAGGCGACGGAGGTCGCCGTCCAGCAGGGCAAGGTCCTCTACGTCGGCTCCAGCAACTTCGCCGGCTGGCACCTCGCCCAGGCGCAGGAGGCGGCGCGCGCCCGCCACTTCACCGGCCTCGCCTCCGAGCAGTCGATCTACAACCTGCTCGTCCGCGACGTCGAGCGCGAGGTCCTGCCCGCCGCGCTGCACTACGGGCTCGGCGTCATCCCCTGGTCGCCGCTGCAGGGCGGACTGCTGGGCGGCGTGCTCGAGAAGACCGCGGAGGGCGGGCGCCGCTCCTCCGAGCGCACCCTCGCCGCGATCGAGGAGCACCGTCCCGCGCTGGAGCAGTGGGAGGCGTTCGCCCGCGAGCGCGGCGAGGCGCCCGGCGAGCTGGCGCTGGCGTGGCTCCTCCACCAGCCCGCCGTCACCGGTCCGATCACCGGGCCGCGGACGCTCGAGCAGCTCGAGAGCGCCGTCGCCGCCGCCGACATCACCCTCGACCCCGAGGCCCTCGCGCGCCTCGACGAGATCTTCCCCGGCCACCGGACAGCCCCCGAGGACTACGCCTGGTGACCACCCACCCCACTGCGAAGGAGCATTCATGAAGCAGCGCACTCTCGGCGACCTCCAGGTCGGCGCGATCGGACTCGGCGGCATGCCGATGTCGATCGAGGGCCGCCCGGACCGCGAGCGCTCGATCGCCACGATCCACGCCGCCCTCGACGCCGGCGTGACCCTGATCGACACGGCCGACGCCTACCACCTCGCCACCCAGGACGACCTCGGCCACAACGAGCTGCTGATCGCGGAGGCGCTGCGCAGCTACGGCGGCGACACCTCCGCCGTGCTCGTCGCCACCAAGGGCGGCCACCTGCGGCGCGAGCCCGGCCCCTGGGACCAGGACGGCCGCCCCGAGTACCTCAAGGAGGCGGCCCGCGCGTCCGCGAAGCGCCTCGGCGTCGACGCGATCGGCCTCTACCAGTACCACCGGCCCGACCCGGCGGTCCCCTACGCCGACTCGATCGGAGCGCTGGCCGAGCTGCTCGACGAGGGCGTCGTCCTCCGAGCGGGCATCTCTAACGCCGACCCTGACCAGATCCGCGAGGCGCACGGCATCCTCGGCGAGCGCCTGGTCTCGGTGCAGAACCAGTTCTCGCCGTCGTTCCGCTCCAGCGAGCCGGAGCTCGAGCTCTGCGCCGAGCTGGGACTTGCGTTCCTGCCGTGGAGCCCGCTCGGCGGCATCTCCTCGGCGGGCGAGCTCGGCTCGCGCTACTCCGCGTTCGCGGCGGTCGCCGAGGCCCGCGGCGTGACGCCGCAGGTCGTCTGCCTCGCCTGGGAGCTGGCGAAGGCCCCGGTCGTGCTGCCGATCCCGGGCGCCTCCCGCCCCGAGAGCATCCGCGACTCCGCCACGGCGGCCGACCTGGAGCTCACGCCCGAGGAGTTGGCCTCGCTCGACTGAGCCCGTTCATGACGGAGGAGGGATCCGGTCGAGGCACCGGTCCGACGCGGATCGCGGGATCTCGGCGCTGATCCCTCCTCCGTTGCGAGCGCGATCCGACTCAGACCGCGTCCTGCAGCGGCTGCGGGAGGGCCGAGACGAACGCGCGGGCCGCGGCGCTCGGCCGTTCCGGCACCGCCACCATCGTCCGCCACACCAGGAGCGGATCGGCGAGCGCCACCGCCCGCAGCCCGGCCGGGCGCTTCTCGGCGAAGTGCGCCGGCACGACCGCGATCCCCATGCCGTACTCGACCAGGTCGAGCAGCGTGTGCACGTCGTTCACCTCGAGCTCGACCTCGAACGCGAGGCCGTGCGCCGCGAACGCCCGCGCCGCGAGGTGACTCGCCGCCCAGTGCTCCTGCAGTCCCACGATCGTCTCGCCCGCCAGGTCCGGGATGCGGCAGCCGACGCGGCTCGCGAGCGGGTGACCCGGGCGCACGAGCACCGCGAAGCCCTCGCTCGCCAGCGGCATCGTCCGCACGCCGCCCGGCACGGCTCCGATGTCGGCGACCAGCGCCAGGTCGAGGCGGCCGGCGGCGACGGAGTCGAGCAGCGTGCCGGACCCCTCGTGGATCAGCCGGAGCGCGACTCCCGGGTGCTGCTCGCGGAAGTTCGCGAGCTCGCGCGGCAGGTGCACGCCGCCGAGGCACTCCTCCGTGCCGACCGCGAGGCTCCCGCGGAGCACCCCCTGCACGGCGAGAACCGCGTCGCGGGCGGCGAGCGCGCTGGCGACCGAGCGCTCCGACTCCGCGAGCATCGCCCGACCGGCCGGCGTCAGCTCGACCCGGCGCGTGCTGCGGGTGAAGAGGGGGCTGCCCAGCTCGCTCTCGAGCGCGCGGATCGACGCCGAGAGGCCCGACTGCGAGATCTGCAGTGCGCTCGCGGCGCGGGTGAAGTGCTGCTCCTTCGCGACGGCGAGGAAGTGTTCGAGCTGACGCAGTTCCATGGGTCCATCCTCGTCGCGCGGGCGGAGGAGCGGGGACCGGACCAGACACTCTCCAGCGGCCGCTCGGCCTGCCTGTGCGGAGCCGGCCGTCGGGTACGGCGGCCGCCGTCGCGAGAGCCGGCCCGGCTCAGGCGTCGGCGGACGAGATCGCGAGGACGATCGCCGTCAGCGTCGCCCGCAGGCGCTCGAGCGACTCGGGCTCCGACTCGTCCTCGAGGATCGACTGCTTGACCGCGTCGTCGTAGCCCGCCACCAGCAGGCGCACGGCCGTCGTCGGCTCGAGGGAGAAGTCGCGGCGCACCTGGCGCAGCGCACCGTGCACGATCTGCACGAGCGAGGCGTCGAAGCCGGCGCGGAAGTCGCGGTACTGCGGAGCGATCCGCGGGTCGCGCAGCGCGAGCAGCTCGAACTCCGACTCGACCACGCACCAGCGGCGGTTGTCGGTGGCAGGACCCTGGAGGAAGTCGAGGATGACCACGGCCAGCGTCTCGGCCGTCAGCGGCTCGTCGGCCGAGACGACGCGCGGGATCGTACGGTCCATCTGCTCGACGAGGGCGGTCACCCGGGCGCCGTTCTCCCGCTCCATGAGCGCGAAGAACAGCTCCTCCTTGGTGGAGAAGTTGGAGTAGAAGGCGCCGCGCGAGAACCCGGCGCGCTCGCAGATCTGCTCGACGGACGCGCTGTGCACGCCGGTCTCGGCGAAGACGTCGTAGGCCGCGTCGAGCAGGCGCTCGCGGGTGCGGCCTCGGCGGGAGGTCTCGGGAGGGGTGGAGTCGATCGCCGTCATCACCAGCCTCCTGCCCGCCCTGTCAACACCTTCGACGCCGTTCACCTTATCCGATACATTCACGTATCGAATACGGTCCTGTATCGGATACGCTCGTGTATCGGAGCCCGGCTCCGCTTTGGTACAGAGACGTATCGCCACCCTCCCCACCCATCGTCAGGAGACCGCGTGTCGTCGCTGCTCTACCGTCTCGGTCGTCGCGTGTACTGCGCCCACCGCCTCGTCGCCGTCCTGTGGCTGCTGATCGTGGTGGCGGGCGGAGGAGGAGCGCTGCTGCTCAACCAGGGCACCGACAACACGTTCTCCATCCCGGGCACGCAGTCGCAGACCGCCCTCGACCAGCTCGAGCGCACCTTCCCCCAGGTCAGCGGCACGTCCGCGCGGTACGTGGTCGTCGCGCCCGACGGGGGCAGCGTCCAGGACGCCGACGTGAAGGGCCCCGTCAGCGACGCGGTCGCCGCGCTCGGCGACGTCGACGAGGTCGCGGCCGTCACGGACCCCTACTCCGACAGCGTGTCCGGCACGATCTCCGACGCCGGGAACGCCCTCGTCATCACCGCCCAGATGGACGGCTCCGCCACCACCACGAGCCCCGAGAGCCGCGACGCGCTGAAGGCCGAGGCGACGACCCTCCAGGACGCGCTGCCCGCCGGCTCCGTGGTCTCGCTCGGCGGCGACCTCTTCGCCCAGAACCTCCCCGGCGTGACCATCACGGAGGCGATCGGCCTCGTGGTCGCCCTCGTCGTCCTCGTGCTCACCTTCGGCTCGTTCCTGGCCGCCGGCATGCCGCTGGTCACCGCACTGCTCGGCGTCGCCCTCTCGATGTCGGCCATCTTCATCGCCACCCGCTTCGCCTCGATCTCCTCGACCACGCCGCTCCTGGCGCTGATGCTGGGCCTGGCGGTCGGCATCGACTACGCCCTCTTCATCATCAGCCGCCACCAGGACCAGCTGAAGCAGGGCATGGACCCGGAGGAGTCGACCGCGCGGGCGACCGCGACCGCGGGCTCCGCCGTCGTCTTCGCGGGCCTGACCGTGATCATCGCGCTCGTCGGCCTCTCGGTCGCGGGCATCCCGTTCCTCACCACGATGGGCGTCGCGGCGGCGGGCGGAGTCGCGATCGCCGTGGTCATCGCGCTCACCCTGACCCCCGCCCTCCTCGGCTTCGCCGGCGCGCGGCTGCGCCCCAAGGAGCGCCGGGCCAAGAGGAAGGCCGCGAAGGCCGCCGCCGCCGCGGGCACCCACGTCGACACCGAGGCGCACGAGGAGGCGGCGACCGCCTCCCCCGGCGGCCACGTGCACGCCGAGGTCCCGCGCGGGTTCTTCCGCGGCTGGGTCCGGGTCGTCACGCGCTTCCCGATCGTGACGATCATCGCGGTGATCGGCGTGCTCGGCGTCGCGAGCATCCCGGCGCTCAGCCTCCGCCTCGCCCTGCCGGACGCCGGCTACCAGGCCGAGGGCACTCCCGCGCGCACCACCTACGACCTGCTCGCCGAGAACTTCGGCGCCGGCTACAACGGCCCGCTCATCGTCACCGGCACGATCATCGGCTCGACCGATCCGCTCGGCCTGATGGACGACCTCAAGGGCGAGATCGAGAAGCTCGACGGAGTCGCCTCGGTGCCGCTCGCGACGCCCAACGAGACCGCCGACACCGGCATCATCCAGGTGATCCCCGAGGGCGGCCCCGACTCCGAGGCCACCAAGGCGCTGGTCGCCGAGATCCGCGACAAGCACGACTACTTCCAGCAGGAGTACGGCGTCGACCTCGCAGTGACCGGCCAGACCGCGGTCGGGATCGACATCTCGGACACTCTCGCCAAGGCCCTGCTGCCGTTCGGCCTGCTCGTCGTGGGCCTGTCGCTGGTGCTGCTGACGATGGTGTTCCGCTCGCTCTGGGTGCCGATCAAGGCGACGCTGGGCTACCTGCTGTCGGTCGGTGCGTCCTTCGGCGCCGTGGCGGCGGTGTTCGAATGGGGATGGTTCTCGGACGCTCTGCACGTCGACAAGACGGGCCCGATCATCAGCTTCATGCCGATCATCCTGATGGGCGTGCTCTTCGGCCTCGCGATGGACTACGAGGTGTTCCTGGTCTCGCGGATGCGGGAGGACTACGTGCACGGGAGGCCGGCGCGCGCCGCCGTCGAGTCGGGCTTCGTCGGCTCGGCCAAGGTGGTCACGGCCGCCGCGGTCATCATGTTCTCGGTCTTCGCCGCCTTCGTGCCGGAGGGGGACACCAACATCAAGCCGATCGCGCTCGGGCTCGCCGTGGGCGTCTTCGTCGACGCGTTCATCGTGCGGATGACGCTGGTGCCCGCCGTGCTGCACCTGCTCGGCGACCGCGCCTGGCACATGCCGCGCTGGCTCGACCGCGTCCTCCCGTCCTTCGACGTCGAGGGCGAGGGCCTCACGAAGGAGCTCGCGCTGGCCGACTGGCCGGAGCCCGGATCCACGGACGTGATCGCGGCCGAGGACCTCCGCCTCGACGGACCCGACGGTCCCGTCTACAGCGGCGTCTCGCTGCGGGTCGCTCCCGGCTCCTCCCTCGTGGTCCACGGGCCGCACCGCTCCGGCCGCACCGCGCTGCTGCTGAGCATCGCCGGTCGGCTCGCCCCCGACTCCGGGCGCCTGAAGGTCGCGGGCCTGGTCGTGCCGATCCGCTCCGCCGCCGTGCGCGGCCGGGTCGGGCTGGTGCGCCTCGCCGGAGCCGCCGACCCCGTCGCCGACGTCCAGTCGGCCCTGGAGTCGGCTCCGCCGATCCTGGTGCTCGACGACCTCGACACGGTCACCGACCCGCAGCTGCGCGGCGCGATCCGGGCCGAGCTCGACGCCGCCCGCGCCGCCGACGACGCGTTCACCGTGGTCGCCTCCTCCGTCGACGCCGAGGCGCTCGACGACCTCCTCCCCTCCGACCGCGGCGTGCTCGCGGTCTCGCCCGCGGCCGAGCGCCGCGCGATCGCAAAGGTCCTCTGACAGATGGCTCTCCTCTCCCTCGAACGCCCCCGCGGCGTCAAGAAGGTGTCCTGGCTGACCCTTCTCGGGATCGTCCTGGTCCCCCTCGTCATCGGCGGCCTCCTGGTGTGGGCGCTGTGGAACCCGACCGAGCGACTCGACACGATCACGGCCGCCGTGGTCAACGAGGACACCCCGGTCGAGATCAACGGGCAGACCGTGCCGCTCGGGCGCCAGCTCGCGGCCGGCCTGGTGACGGGCGGCACCGACTCCGCGAGCTCGGACGCCCCCTCCTCCACCCCCTCGGCGAGCGCGACGCCGTCCGCGAGCACGACCCCGGTGCCCAACGTCTCCGGCTCGGACTCGACGGGCAACTTCACCTGGGTCCTCACGGACAAGGACGACGCCGCGAAGGGCCTCGCCGACGGCAGCTACGCGACCGTCGTGACGATCCCCTCCTCCTTCTCCGCCGCCGCCACCTCGTACTCGGGCGACGCCGCGGAGGCGACGAAGGCGACCATCGACATCGCCACCAGCGAGAAGGCCAAGCTCGTCGACGACGCCATCTCGGCCACGGTGACCAGCACCGCCACCTCGCTGCTCAACACGCAGCTGACCACGGCCTACCTCGAGAACGTCTACGTCGGCTTCAACACCCTCAACGAGCAGATCGGCCAGGCGGCCGAGGGCGCGGGCACGCTCGCCGACGGCGCCGACCAGCTCGGCACCGGCGCCTCCACCCTCGCCGACGGCACCAGCAGCCTCGCCGACGGGATCGACGAGCTCGCCACCGGCGCCTCCTCGCTCTCGGACGGCGTCGGGCAGATCGGCACCGGAGCCTCGTCCCTCGCCGACGGCGTGGGGCAGCTGGGCACCGGAGCCTCCGACCTCTCCGGCGGAGTCGCGCAGCTGGCCACCGGTGCGCGCGGCCTCTCCGGCGGAGTGGGACAGCTCGCGACGGGCGCCCGCGACTCGGCGACCAAGACGACCGCGCTGCAGGGCGGCGCCTCCGACCTGGCCGACGGGCTCGACCAGCTGAGGGAGGGAGTGGTGAGGACCGGCGACGGGACCCAGCAGGTCGCCGCCCTCAGCGCCGGCGCCGCGGCCGCCACTGCGGGGACCTTCGAGGCGCTCAGCGCCGCGCTCGAGGGCTGCGAGACGACGCAGTGCCTCGCCGCGCGCGCCGTCATCGCCTCGGCGGACGGACCCACCGGCGCGACCACCCTCGCCACGACGACCGCGGGAGCCGTCGCCGGGATCGACGCGGGCATCCGCCTCGGCGGCGACGGGCAGCCCTCGCTGATCGACGCGGTCGGGCAGTCCGCCACCGGCGCGCACACTCTCTCGGGGGGCATCGGACAGCTGTCCGGCGGCCTGACGCAGCTCGCCGACGGCGCGGACGACGCCGCGGGTGGAGCGTCCCAGCTCGCCGACGGCCTCGACACCACGGCGGCCGGGTCGGCGCAGCTCGCGACCGGCGCCACCACCGCCGCGGCCGGCGCCCGCGACCTCGCGACCGGCGCGACCACGGCCGCGGGCGGTGCCGCCGACCTCGCCACGGGAGCCTCCTCCGCCGCCGACGGAGCCGACCAGCTCGCCGACGGCGCGAGCGGGGTCTCGGACGGCGCCGTGCAGCTCGCCGACGGCACCCGCACGCTCGCGACCGGCCTCGACGCCGCGGTCGCGCAGCTCCCGACCTACACCGAGTCGGAGTCGACGAACCTCGCCGACGTCGTCTCGGACCCGGTCGAGAACGCGAGCAGCGCGACCGACCTGTTCGGAGCCTCCAGCGTCCCGTTCTTCGCGACGATCGCCCTCTGGCTGGGCGCCCTCGCGACGTTCCTGGTGCTCGCGGCGTTCTCGCACCGTGCACTCTCCTCGACCCGCTCCTCCGCGGCGCTCGCCCTCTCCTCCTACGTGCCTGCGCTCGTGATCGGCGTGGTGCAGGGACTCGCGGTCGCGATCGTGATGAGCGGGGTCGCGGGCCTGGAGCCGGGCCGCTGGGTCGGCTTCGCCCTTCTGGCGATGCTCACCGGCGCCTCGTTCGCCGCGGTGAACCAGGGGCTGGTCGCCCTGCTCGGAGGGATCGGCCGCTTCCTCGCGATGGTCGCGGCGGTGATCGCGCTCGGCGCGGGCATCATCTCGACGGTCCCCGGGCTGTTCGACGACGTGCTCGGGTTCCTGCCGCTCTCGGCGGCGCAGAACGCGCTGTCCGGAGTGGTCGAGGGCACCGACGGCACGGCCGGCGCCGTCGTCGGCCTGGTGATCTGGCTGCTGTTCGGCCTGCTGCTCACCGTCGCCGCGATCGCCCGTCGCCGGGTCGTCTCGGTCCGCGCCCTGCACCGCACCGCGGAGGCGTAGGCCGCGCCTCGCGCCACTCCTCCCCCGAACCGGGGACGGGTGGCGCGAGGATCGCGCCACCGACGCGCCTCTCCGGGCGACCGGTCCCGGCCGGGGCTAGCCTGACGCGATGGAGTCGGAACCGATGGCGATCCGGACGCGACGGGTGTACGGCCCATCGGTCCTGCGGCGCCTCCGCGCCCTCCTCCTGCGGCTCCTCGGCGCCGGCCTCGCGGCCGTGCTCATCCCGTTCGCCGTCCTCGCGGACCGCCGCGGCGTCCTCGACGAGTCGGTGCTCGCGCTCGGCCTCCTCGCCCTCACCATCGTCATCGGACTGGCCTCGGCGGTCTCGCTCGTCGTCGTCTCCCCCACCCGCGTGATGACGACCGAGACGCAGGTCGTGCTGATGCGCGGCCGCCGCCGCCGCGAGCAGTGGCCCCGCCGGTCGGTCCGCTTCCTCGAGTCCGCCGATGGCGACGGCTTCGTCGCCTGGTGCCGCGGAGACGGAGTCGAGGTCCGCTGCGGCCACTTCCGCCCGGAGGACCTCGCCGCCCTGCTCGCCGACCTCGGCGCCGCCGCCCGCGTCCGCGACGCCCTGCCGCCCGCTCTGGCCGGGCCCGCCTCGGCCGTCCGCTTCCGGCCGCACCGCGCTCCGCTCCAGCGCCGGGCGGTCGCCCTGGTCGTCGTCGCCACGGAGGCGTTCGCCGCCGGCGTCCTGGCAGTCGCCCTCGCGGGATCCCCGTCGGGCGACCGCGCGCAGATCGCGCTGGGGGCGGTCGTCGTGGCGCTCTCCCTCCCGCTCGGGCTGGTCGCGGCGCGGCTGGCGCTGCGGCCCGGGCTGCCGGGCTCGATCGTGGTGTCGGAGTCGGCCATCCAGATCGACGGGCTGATCTTCCCGCTCGAGGCCCTGCGCTCGGTCGTCGCCTCGAGCCCGACGGGGAGCCATAGCCTCCGCCTGACCCTCACCGAGACGAACGGCCGCATCACGGAGGTCCCCCTCGGGCTGCGGGTGCCGACGCTGCGGCGCGACCAGCTCTTCCCCGACTACCCGCTGCTGCTCGGCGTGCTGCGCGAGCGCACGGCGGGGCTGCTGCGGATCGAGGGCTGAGCCTCAGTCCTCGGCGCCGTCGGCGATGCGCTGGTGGTGGTGGATGACCTCGGCGACGATGAACCCGAGGAACTTCTCGGCGAACGCCGGGTCGAGGTGCGACTCCTCGGCGAGCGCCCGCAGCCGCGCGATCTGGCGGGCCTCGCGCTCGAGGTCCGCGGCGGGCAGCCCGTGCGCGGCCTTCAGCCGGCCGACCTTCTGCGTGAACTTGAAGCGCTCGGCGAGCAGGTGGATCAGCGCCGCGTCGATGTTGTCGATGCTCTGACGGATCTGCACGAGCTCGGCCCGCGCCAGGGACTCCTCGTGCGACGGCTCCTCGTGCGACAGCTCCTCGGTCATGCCCCGACCCTAACGGACCGCCCCCGGACACGACGACGGCCCCTGCCCGGAGTCCGGGAGGGGCCGTCGAGAGGGCCCGGTCAGTCGACCAGGTTGATCTGCACGGGGATGTTGCCGCGGGTGGCGTTGGAGTACGGGCAGAGCTGATGCGCCGCGTCGGCGACCTTCTGCGCGTCCTCGGAGCTCGCCTTCGGCACGTAGACGTCGAGCTCGACCGAGAGGCCGAAGCCGTCGGAGTCGTTCTTCCCGATCGAGACGCTGGCCGAGACGGCCGCGTCGGTCGTGTCGATCTTCAGCTGGCGACCGGCTCCGTGCAGGGCGCTGAGGAAGCAGGCGGAGTAGCCTGCCGCGAACAGCTGCTCGGGGTTGGTCCCCTCGCCGGAGCCGCCGAGCTCCTGCGGGGCGCGGGTGTCGAGGTCGAGACGGTCGTCCTCGGTGCGGACGTGGCCGTCGCGTCCTCCGCCGGAGGCGTGGGCGATGGCGGTGTAGAGAGCATCCATCCCCCCATCCCACCACTCGGCCGCCGTGAGTCGGGTGAACGCGGGATGCACGTCCGTGCGTTCTCCCGGGAATCCCCCTCGGAAGCGCTCCGGGGAGCGTCAAGCCCCTCCCCCTCGGCGCCCTCCGGGTGTGCGGTGGAGGGACACCGACCCCGACCGGCGCGAGCCGGAGAACGGACACGAGCATGCGAGCACTCACCTGGCAGGGCATCGAGAAGGTCTCGGTCGAGACCGTCCCCGACCCCCGCATCCAGCAGCCGACCGACGCGATCGTCCGGATCACCTCGACCGCGATCTGCGGCTCCGACCTGCACCTCTACCGCCTCCTCGGGCCCTACATCGACCGCGGGGACGTGCTCGGCCACGAGCCCATGGGCGTCGTCGAGGAGGTGGGCTCCGGAGTCACCACCCTGAAGCCCGGCGACCGCGTCGTCGTGCCCTTCACCATCGCCTGCGGCGAGTGCTTCATGTGCCGCCGAGGGCTGCAGTCGCAGTGCGAGACGACGCAGGTCACCGAGTACGGCTCGGGAGCGGCGCTCTTCGGCTACACGAAGATGTACGGCCAGGTCCCCGGCGGGCAGGCCGAGCTGCTCCGCGTGCCGCTGGCCGACTACAACACGATCGTCGTCGGCACGGACCTGCCGGACGAGCGCTACCTCTTCCTCAGCGACATCGTGCCCACCGCCTGGCAGGGCGTGGAGTACGCGCAGGTGCCCGACGGCGGGACCCTGGTCGTCTTCGGACTCGGCCCTGTCGGCCAGTTCGCGGCGCGGATCGGCGCCCACCGCGGCTACCGCGTCCTCGCCGTGGAGCCCGTCGCCGAGCGGCGCGCGATGGCCGAGCGGTACGGCGTGGAGACGTTCGACCTGTCCGACGACATCGCCGCGCAGCTGCGCGACCTCACGGACGGGCGCGGCCCCGACTCCGTCGTCGACGCGGTCGGCATGGAGGCGCACGGCTCGCCGGTCGGCTCGTTCGCTCAGTCGATGGCGGGGCTCCTGCCCGACCCGATCGCCCGCAAGGCGATGGACACGGTCGGCGTCGACCGCCTCGCCGCGGTCCAAGCGTCCCTCGACCTGGTCCGCCGCGGCGGCACCGTCTCGCTGAGCGGGGTCTACGGCGGAGAGGCCGACCCGATGCCGCTGAAGTCGATGTTCGACAAGCAGGTGACGGTGCGGATGGGCCAGTGCAACGTGAAGCGCTGGATCGACGACCTGCTGCCGCTGGTGGAGGACTCCTCCGATCCGCTCGGCGTGATGGACCTCGTGACCCACCGGGCGCCGCTCGAGGACGCTCCGGCCCTCTACGAGACCTTCCAGAAGAAGGAGGACGGCTGCATCAAGGTCGTCCTGCACCCCTAGCCGGGGAACAGCGAAGGCGGCGCCCCCCGAGGGGAGCGCCGCCTTCGCGGTACTGCCGAGACCTACTTGAAGACGTCCTTGACGTCCTCGCCGGCCTTCTTGGCCGAGGCCGCGGCCTGGTCCTTCTGGCCTTCGGCCTTCAGGCTGTCGTCGTTCTTGTGGTCGCCCAGGGCTTCCTTCGCCTTGCCGGCGATGTCCTGAGCGGCGTTCTTGATCTTGTCATCGAGCCCCATGGTGGTGCCTCCTTCGCTGATCGTTGGCACGACCGTAGGACCGGGAACTGCCCGCTTCCTGGGAGCGGGAAGGGGCTTGCCCGGGCGCCCGCTGGACTGCGATGATTCGCGCCCTCGACCGGTGCCGGCCGGTCGAGGGCGCGGGATCAGGTCGCCGGGGTGGCGGACTCGGACGGAGCGGACTGCGAGGGCGCGTTCGTGGGCGTCTGCGACGATCCGTCGTCGGCGCTGGTGGGCACCGCGCTCCCCGACTGGTACGGCGTCTGGGCGTCGCCGGTGCAGCCGGCCAGCAGGCCGATCGTCAGGGCGGAGGCGCCGAGCGCCCCGAGGACCCGTGCGGCGCTCACTTGCCCGTCACCGCGTCCTTGACGGCCCCCACTGCCTTCTCGACGATGTTCGGCTTCGGGTCGGTGCCGTAGAGGCGCTCGTCCGGCTGCGTGGGCGGGGGCATCGGGACGTTGCCGCCGGGCTCCGCGACGCGGTAGCTGAACTCTCCCTTGCCGTCCGGGGTCGGGCCCGAGGCCCAGCTGCCCTCGGAGGCCGCTGCTCCGTCCGAGAAGTTGATGTACTCGTACGACACGGAGCGCTCCTCCTTCGAGATCGGGAAATTCGAGGGCACGGGCAGGTCCTCCCGGCCCTCCGCGCGCAGCTCGGCGGCCGCCGCGATCCACTGGTTCTGGTGCATGGTGTCGCGGGCCAGGAGGAACGACAGGAGGTCGCGCACGCCGTGGTCGTCGGTCATGTGGTAGAGCCGGGCGACCTGGAGCCGGCCCTGCATCTCCGCGTTCGCGTTGGCGGTGAAGTCGGCCAGCAGGTTGCCGCTAGCGGTGATGTAGGAGCCCTGCCACGGGTTGCCCATGCTGTCGACGGGGCGCGCGCCGGCGCCGGCCACGATGGCGTGCTGCACGTCGGAGCCGCCGATGACCGCCGCGAGCACGGGGTCGTTCTTCATCGCGTCCTCGGACTGCTCGACCGGGGCCTTCTCGAGCAGCTGGGCGATCATCACGGCGATCATCTCGACGTGGCCGAACTCCTCGGCGCCGATGCCGAAGAGCAGGTCCCGGTACTTGCCCGGGTCGTGGGCGTTCCAGGCCTGGAAGCCGTACTGCATCGCCACGGTGATCTCGCCGTACTGGCCGCCGAGCACCTCCTGGAAGCGGCGGGCGAAGACCGCGTCGGGCTTCGAGGGCGTGGACGTGAATTGGAGTTCCTGACGGTGGAAGAACATGACTGGTTGCCTTTCCGGGGTAGCCGGGCGGATCCGGGTGCGGACGTCCGATGTCTGTCCTCTCGACGGTAAGGAGCCCTGTTCGCGGGTCAGAAGGGGCTTGACGCGGTGGCGGAGCAGTCGGTCCACGGGCTCTCGGGCCCCGCCCTCGTGGGCGCGGGATGTTAGCCCCATCGGGGGGTCAGCCGCTATGCCCTTCCCGGTACTCGAGGGCCCGAACAGACTGGCGACGCCGGCACGCATTCATTCCCCACTCGATCCTGGAAGGGACAGACGATGTCGAACATCGATCCCGCTTCACCTCCGTTCGGAGACGGCGCCGCGAACTTCGGCGCGACCGAGACCCCCATCGACAGCGGGGCGCACGTCGCCTCCACGGACACCTCCTCCGGCTCCTCCTCGGGCAGCACGGCCGACTCCGCGAAGGAGAAGGCGAGCGCCGCCGCGGGCACCGCCAAGGACCAGGCCGGCGCCGTCGCCGGCGACGCCAAGCAGGCCGCGAGCGAAGTGCTCTCGACCGGCAAGGACGAGGCCGCCAACGTGGTCCAGGAGGCCAAGGTCCAGGTCAAGGACCTCTACGACCAGAGCCGCACCCAGCTCACCGAGCAGGCCCACGCCCAGAAGGAGAACGCCGCCAAGGGCGCCCGCGCCTTCAGCGACGACCTGACCGCGCTGGCCAACGGCGAGGGCGGCAGCGACAACGCCGCCGCGAAGCTCGTCTCCCAGGCGGCCACCCGCGTGCAGGGTGTGGCCTCGTGGCTCGAGAACCGCGACCCGTCCGAGCTCCTCGACGACGTCCGCGCGTTCGCCCGCCGCCGCCCGGGTGCCTTCATCCTCATCGCCGCGGCGACGGGACTCGTCGGCGGGCGCCTCATCCGCGCCCTGACCGCCGAGGCGAAGGACGAGAAGGAGGCGACGAGCACCCGCACCGACGGGCCCGAGTTCGACGCCCCCGCCTCGACCACCGCGTACTCCGACGCCTCCGCGTACGACGCGCCCGTCGCGTCCGCCTACGGCACCGTCGGCTCGAGCTCCCTCGAGCGCGACTACGCGCCGACCGAGCCCGTCGCCGACCCGCTCGACGGCGGCTTCCCGAACGGCGGCCGGCTGTGACCGACCCGACGGGCGTCCACCGCTCGACGGAGACGCCCGACCAGCGGGCCGGGTCGACGTCGCTGGGCGATCTGCTCGGCGAGGTCTCGCGCGACCTCTCCACGCTGATCCGCCAGGAGATGGCCCTCGCCAAGGCCGAGCTCAAGGAGTCCGCCGGCAAGGCGGGCAAGGGAGCGGGCCTCCTCGGCGGGGCGGGCTACGCCGCGCTGATGGCCGTGCTCTTCCTCTCGATCGCCCTCTGGTGGGGCCTGGGCACTCTGATCGGCAACGGCTGGTCCGGAGTGGTCGTGGCCGTCATCTGGGCGATCGTGGCCGCGATCCTCTACGCGGTGGGCCGCAAGAGCCTGAAGCAGGTCGACGGCGCTCCCGAGACGGTCGACTCCCTCAAGAAGATTCCCGACACCCTCAAGCCGAACGGGGCAGGACGATGACGTACGACGCAGGACAGAACAAGACACCCGAGGAGATCCGGGCGGACATCGAGCGCACGCGCCTCGAGCTCGGCGGAGACGTCGACGCGCTGGCCGAGAAGGTCAGCCCGTCCGCCATCGCGCAGCGTCAGACCGACAAGGTCAAGTCGGCCGTGGGCTCCGTCCGCGACCGGGTGATGGGCTCGGCGCACGACGCCTCCGACTCGCTCTCGAGCGGTGCGGGCTCGGCGAAGGCCAAGGCCGAGGGCAACCCGTTCGCCGTGGGGCTCATCGCCCTCGGCGCCGGACTCCTCGTCGCCTCGCTCATCCCCGCCTCCAGCAAGGAGAAGGAGGCGGCGAGCCGCGTCAAGGAGCAGGCCCAGCCGGTCGTCGACAAGGTGACCGACGCGGCCAAGGAGGCGGCGAGCGAGCTCCGCGAGCCCGCGCAGCAGGCCTTCGCCTCCGTCAAGGAGACCGCGACCGACGCCGCGCAGAACGTCAAGGAGGCGGGCACCTCCGCCACCGACGACGTGAAGGACTCGGCCCGCGAGGCCAAGCACGCCGTCCAGGAGGACGTGCAGCACTGATCCGTCGGCGCTGACAGGGCGGTGGGCCTCCGGGCCCGCCGCCCTTCGTCGTGCCGCCGGGAATACACCGCCGCCCGCGCTCCTTGCCCTCCGTATGCGATCGATCGTCTACTCCCGCACCGGTGACTCCTCCGTCCTCTCCCTCGTCGACCGGGAGGAGCGGGCGCCGGGCGCCGGCGAGGTCCGCGTCCGCGTCCTGGCGTCGGGCGTGAATCCGACCGACTGGAAGGCGCGCGCCGACGGCGACCTCGCGTTCGACGAGGTCGTGCCGAACCAGGACGGCGCCGGTGTCGTCGAGGCGCTCGGCGAGGGCGTCGAGGGCCTGGCCGTCGGCGACCGAGTCTGGATGTACCTCTCCGCGCACCGCCGCCCCACCGGCACCGCGCAGGAGTCGGCGGTGCTCGCCGCCGAGCACGTCGTGCGCCTGCCCGAGGGCGTCGGCGCCGACGTCGCCGCGAGCCTCGGCGTCCCCGCGATGACCGCCCACCGCGCCCTCACCGTGCACGAGCACGGCCCCTCCCGTCTCGCGCCCGGCACCCTCGCCGGCCGCACCGTCCTGGTCCAGGGCGGCGCCGGAGCCGTCGGGCACGCCGCGATCCAGCTCGCGGTCTGGGCCGGGGCGACCGTCATCGCGACGGTGAGCAGCGACTCCAAGGAGCGGCTCGCCCGTGCGGCCGGTGCGCAGCACGTGCTGCAGTACCCGGACGACGCCCTCGCCGACCGGATCCGCGAGCTCGCCCCCGAGGGCGTCCAGCACGTGGTCGAGGTCGCACCGGCTCAGAACGCCGCGCTCGACGTCGAGGTGCTCGCCAACCACGGCAGCATCGGGTACTACGCGAACAACAACGGCGACGAGTTCACCGTGCCGATCGTCGCGAGCTTCGCGAAGAACGCCCGCTGGCAGGGCCTGCTGCTCTACACCGTGGGCGAGGAGGCGCTGCAGGCCGCGGCCGAGGACATCACCGCGGCGCTCGTCGACGGCGCGCTCCCGGTGGGCGAGGAGGCGGGCCTCCCGCTGACCTGGTTCCCGCTCGAGGAGACCGCGGCCGCCCACGACGCGGTCGAGCAGGGCGCGACGGGAAAGGTGCTCATCCGCGTCGCCGACTGACCGCGAGGGCTCGCCTCTGATCGACTCCCGGCCGGATCAGCCCCGGAGCGGGGGCGAGCCCGGGACGGTCGAGCGGTCGGCCAGGCCGGCCACGAGCTCGGCGAGCGCCTCCTCCGCCGTGCGGGTCGGCGCCCAGCCGAGCTCGGCGCGGGCGCGCTCGGTCGACATCACCGGGACGTTGCCCGCGATGTCGAGCCAGCCCGCGTCGGTGCGCTGCAGGCGCAGGTGCCAGGTCGCGGTGACGACGGAGCGGAGCAGCCCGAACGGCACCGTGACCAGGCGGGCGCCGAAGGCGTGCGCCAGCCGCTCCGGAGTGAGGACCGGCTCGGCCGCGATGTTGAAGGCCCCGCCGGCGCGCCGGTCGAGCGCGCGCCAGAAGGCGTCGGCCACGTCGTCGGCGTGCACGCCCTGGAAGACGATGCTCCGCGGCAGCGGAAGGACCGGGATCCGGACCGCCTTCAGCCACCGCGTCGGGTAGTGGGGTCCGGCGAAGAGCCCGACGATCTCGGTCGCCGCTCCGCGCTGGAAGACGAGCCCCGGGCGCAGGCGTGTGACGACGATCTCGGGGTGCCGCTCCTCGAAGGCGTCGAGCTGCCGCTCGTTCGCGGCCTTGTGGCGGCTGTAAGTCGAGGTGTGCAGGCCGCCCGTGGGCCAGTCCTCGGTCACCCGGATCGACTTCGGCGCGGCGCTGTAGGCGCCCACGGACGAGGCGACGGCGACCTGGCCGACTCCCGCGGCGGCGACCGCCTCGAGCACGGCCGCAGTGCCTCCGACGTCGACCAGCCGCTGGAACGGCTCGTCGTGGCTGGGCTGCAGCGCCCAGGCGAGGTGGACGACGGCGTCGACGCCGGCGAAGGCCTCGCGGAGCCGCCGCGGGGCGACGCTCGACGCGAGGTCGATCTCGACCCAGCGCACGTCGCGGTACTCCTCCGAGCGGAGCCGAGGGGCCCGGCGGGCGATGCCCACGATCTCTTCCACCCCGGCCTCGCCGTGCAGGCGCCGCAGCAGCGCCGTCCCCAGGTTGCCGGTCGCCCCGACGATCGCGATCCGCATGGCGTCATCCCTCCGGGAGCGGCGCACGCCGGCCCCCTCCTCCGAGGCTAGGCAGGGGCGCCGCCGCGGAGGAGCCGCTTGACAGCGGGGACGACGAGACGCTCGGCGGGGACCGCCGGCCGCCGGCGGGGTGAACGCTCCTCCCTAGGGCGGACGCGGCCTAGACCACGGCGGGAGCGGGCGCATCCCCCCGCGCGGCCGGCCGACGATCCCTAGCCTGGGACGATGCTGCCGACACCGCCCCGCCGCGTCCTCCCCGTGCGACACGAGGTCGAGAGCGTCACGCTGCGGACGGTCGACACCGGTCAGGCCGGGGCGGGCGCGGTGTTCGTCCTGATCCACGGGATCGGGATGTCGCACCACACCTTCTCGCCGCTCGCCGCCCGCCTGAAGCGGCACGGCCGGGTGATCGGCGTCGACCTCGCCGGCTTCGCCGCGAACGCGCGCCCGCGGCGGAGGGTCGGCCTCGAGGACCACGCGCGGCAGGTCGAGCAGGTCCTCCGCGGACTGGGCGTCTCGCGCGCGGTCGTCGTCGGGCACTCGATGGGGTCGCAGGTGGCGGTCGAGCTGGGGCTGCGCGCGCCCGGCCTGGTCGACGGCGCGGTGCTCATCGGGCCGGTGGTGGATCCGCAGCGGCCCGGAGCGGTCCGCCAGGGGCTCGCGCTGCTGCGGGACTGCCTCGGCGAGCCGGTGGGCGTCGACGCGATCCTGCTGGCCGACTACCTGCGCGGCGGCCTGCGCTGGTACCTGCGCCAGCTGCCCGAGATGCTGAGGCATCCGGTGCAGGAGCGCGTCGCCCGGCTGAAGGTGCCGGTCCTCGTCGCCCGCGGCCGCGACGATCCGATCGCCACCCGTGACTGGTGCGAGCGGCTCACGGCCCACGCGCGCGAGGGGCGGCTCGTCGAGTTCGCCGGCTCGCGCCACGTCGTCCCCCGCACCGAGCCCGGAGCGCTCGCCCGCGAGATCCTCTGCTTCGCCGCTGCGCTCGGCGAGAGGCCCGCCGCCCCGCTCCCCCTCCGGTCGGAGCCGGCCGCATGAGCCGGCTCCGACGCCTGGTCCGCGACGCCGTCTGGTGGATCCGCGACTACGCCTACGCCGTCGCCTGGCAGGTGCGCGGCGTCCTCTCGCGCCGTGCCCCGGACGACTACCTCGACGGCGACCGGCGGCCCGTCGTGGTCCTGCCGGGGATCTGGGAGACCTGGTCCTTCCTCCGCCCGATCATCGATCCGCTGCACGAGCGCGGGCACCCTCTCCACGTGCTGACGAGCCTCGGCCGCAACGGCCGCCCGGTCGCCCGGACGGCCGAGGACGTGGCCGCCTACCTCGCCGAGCACGGGCTCCGCGACGTGGTGATCGTCGCCCACAGCAAGGGCGGACTGATCGGCAAGTACGTGATGACCGAGCTCGACCCGGACGGCCGGGTCGACCGGATGGTCGCCGTGGCGACCCCGTTCGGCGGCTCCCGCTACGCGCCCTACCTGGTCCTCCGGAGCCTGCGCGCCTTCTCGCCGCGCGACGCCACGACCCTGCTGCTGTCGAGCCGCTCCGGAGCGAACGCGCGGATCACGTCCGTGTTCGGCCTCTTCGACCCGCACATCCCCGAGGGCAGCATGCTCGAGGGCGCGGTCAACGTCCGGATCGAGACCGGCGGGCACTTCCGCATCCTGAGCGACCCCGAGACGCTGACCGCGGTCGTCACGGCGGTCTCGGCGGAGGAGCGCGCCGACGGAGAGGCGCCCTGACGACGGCGGAACCCCTGACGACTCCGTAGCAACCCGCGTCGCCGCGGCGGAACCCCCTGGCGCCTCCGGCCCGCGAGGCGGAGCGTGGAGCCATGCCCGCCTCCTCCACCGGCCCGACCGAGCTCCTCCTCGTCCGTCACGGCGAGAGCCTCGCCAACATCGCGGCGAGCGCCGCCGAGGCCTCGGGGGCGCACGAGATCGCCGTCGACCGCCGCGACCCCGACGTCGAGCTCTCCCCCGCCGGCGAGGAGCAGGCGCGCGCGCTCGGCCGCTGGCTGGCCGAGGAGGCGCGGCCCGCCTCCGCCTGGACGTCGCCCTACCGCCGCGCCTCCGCGACCGCCCGCCTCGCCCTCGGCGAGGCCGGCATCGACCTGCGGCTGCGCCCCGACGAGCGCCTGCGCGACCGCGACCTCGGCGTCACCGACCGCCTCACCTCCGCCGGCGTGCGGGCCCGGATGCCCGAGGAGGCGGCGCGGCGCGAGTGGCTCGGCAAGTTCTACTACCGGCCGCCGGGAGGCGAGGCCTGGACGGACCTCGCGCTCCGCGTCCGCGCCTTCGTCGACCACCTCGCCGTCGCCGCGCCTCCCGGGCCGGCGATCCTCTTCTGCCACGACGCGGTCGTCCTCGTCCTCCGCTACGTCCTCGAGGGCCTCTCCGAGCACGAGCTGCTCGACATCGGCGCTTCGACGCCCGTCGCCAACGGCTCCGTCACGCGTCTCGTCCGCGACGGCGACGCGTGGCGCCTCGAGCTCTTCAACCGCACGTCCCACCTCGAGCGCTCCGGCGCCCCCGTCACCCGGCACGACGACCGCGCAGCCGGAGAAGGAGACCCTCATGAGTGACCTCGTCTCCCGCGCCCTGCTCGAGCAGCGCTGGCCCCTCCCGGAGCCCGGAGGCTCGAAGCACTCCCGCGGCGACGTGGTCGTCGTCGGCGGCGCCCGCAAGACGCCCGGCGCCGCAATCCTCGCGGGGATCGCCGCGCTGCGGACCGGCGCGGGTCGCATCACGCTCTGCGTCGCCGAGTCGGTCGCGTCGGCCACCGCGGTCGCGCTGCCCGAGTGCGGAGTGGTCCCGCTCGCGGAGACGCGCACCGGCTCCGTCTCGGGCCGCGGGCTCGACGTCCTGGCCGGCGAGCTCTCCTCCGCCGACGTCGCCCTGATCGGACCCGGCCTGGACGACCCGCGCGCGACCGCCGCGACCCTCCGTGCCCTCGCTCCGCTCCTCGACGACGTGCCGGCCGTGCACCTCGACGCCTTCCCGCTCGGAGTCCTGCCCGGGCAGCGCCGTCTCGCGCGGAGGCTCGCGGGCCGGCTCCTGCTGACCCCGAACTCGGAGGAGGCGTCCCGGCTCCTCGGCGAGGAGGTCGACGACGTCGAGCGGGCCGCCCTCGCGGTCGCCGAGCGCTACGGTGCGGTGGTGAGCCTGTTCAACACCATCGCCTCGCCGGACGGCGACGCGGTGCGGATCGAGGGCGAGCACCCCGGGCTGGCCACCGCGGGCAGCGGCGACGTGCTCGCCGGAGCGACGGCGGGCCTGCGCGGGCGCGGCGTCGATCCGATGGGCGCGGCCGCGTGGGGCGCGTTCCTGCACACGGAGGCGGACACGCGCCTCTCCGTACGGATCGGCCCGGCCGGGTACCTCGCGAGCGAGATCCCGGGGGAGTTCCCGCGCGTGCTGGCGGGCTGAGCGGGGCGGGTGCGCTGAGGACGGCAGTCGTTCCGAGGCGGGCCGGCGGTGCGAGCGCCCCGGACCGAGCCGGCGGCGTGAGAGGCGGCGGTCACCGTGACCGCGGCGTCGACCTCAGTGCGCGACGTCGGCGACCGAGAACGCCACGCCCGGCGTGATCAGGATCGAGGTCTCGCGGGGCTCGCCCTCGCCCTGGTTCACCGTGATCCAGCGCGACGCGGAGCCGTCCAGGGCGCGGTCGATGCTCTCGCGCACCTCCGCGGCCGACGTCTCGCTCAGGCTGAACGGCGCTCCGCCGTAGATGATCTCGACGCGCTTCACAGCATGCTCTCCTCGCTCTGACGGGCGGTCCCGTGGGGTTCCTCGCTGATCCGCAGCCCGTGCGCCGTGTGCGAGTCGGCGAGCAGCTGGCGGATCCAGTCCGGGTTGATGTTCGGGGCACGGCCGCCGTGGTACTTGAAGCGCAGCGGGATGGCGGGGTGCAGCCAGATCGAGGTGCGTCCGTCGCCGACCGCCTGCGAGTCCTTCCACGAGAAGTAGAAGGACTCGTTGCGCGCGAGCTTCGAGCCGATCACGATCTGCAGGTGCGCCAGCAGACGGTCGTCGAAGTCGGCCTCGAGGGTCGAGTCGTAGATCAGTCGCCCCATCAGGCGGTTCTCCGTTCGGGAAGTCGCCCGTCCGCGAAGGGTCGGGCGGAGTCGTGAGTGTCGATCCTACCGGCGCCCCGGATGCTCACCAGGAGTCGTCCTCGCCGTGGAACTGCGGGATCTCGGTGTCGACAGCGGAGAGCGGCCCGGCGCCGCCGTCCTCCTCGGCCACGGGGTGCGAGACGCCCAGACGGGCCGTCTCGCGGGTGAAGCGCTCGACGAGCTCCTCGTCGAGCAGCTCCTCGGCTCCGTCGTCCTCGGACTCCGAGAACAGCTGGCTCGCCGGTCCGATCAGCAGCGCCGCCCGTCCGGGCCGGCCGGACTCCTGGCGGATCGGGATGTCGACCGTGATCGACCCCTTGGTGAGCGCCAGCGCCTCCGCGTAGGCCAGCAGCGACCGCGCGATGGCGGTACCCGTCAGCACGGAGCTGCCGGCGTAGTGGATGCGTTCCATGCCTCCTTCCTACTCCTCGGGCGGCCGCCCGGTCAGCGGTTGCGCGGTCGAGGGAGGGAGCGCTAGCGCCGCGTCGATCCGGCGGTCGAGCGCGTCGCGGACGGCCGGCCACTCGGCCGCGAGGATCGAGTGGACGGCCGTGTCGCGCCACGAGCCGTCGGCCCGCCGCTGGTCGTGGCGGAGCACCCCCTCGAACACGGCGCCGAGGCGGAGGATCGCGGCCCGCGAGCGCGCGTTCACCGCATCCGCCTGGAGCTTCACCCGCTCGTAGCCGCTGTCGAAGGCTAGCCCGAGCACCAGCCGCTTCGCCTCCGGGTTCACGACGGTGCCCCACGTCTCGGGCGCGTAGGCCGTCCAGCCGAGGTGGGCCGCCTCGCGCGTCTCGTCGAAGTCGGCCAGCGAGGTCGTGCCGACGACGCGCCCCTCCTGCAGCACAGCGAACGGCAGGCCCGTGCCCCAGGGGTAGTAGCGGTCGACGAAGGCGCGGAACTCCTCCGGGGTGCCGGGGAGGCCGGCGGGTCCTCCTCCGTAGCCGCCGGTGAACACCTCCGGACGCCCGATCGCCCGCCCGAGCGGCTCGACGTGCTCGGCGGCGAGCGGCTCGAGGACGATCGAGCGGCCGACGAGCGTGACGGGACCGGGGCGGCGGGGACTGCTCATGCGATCAGTGTGGGGCACCGTGCCAGCATGGCTCCATGAGCACCGCCGCGCTGTTCGAGTCCGCCGCCGCCGCCCTCGTCGGCCTGCTCGCGCAGGTGCGGGACGACCAGTGGGAGCAGCCGGGGCTCGGCGTCTGGGACGTCCGCGGCCTCGCGGGCCACGCGTCGCGGGCGGTGCTGACGGTCGAGGCGTACCTCCTCGCTCCGGAGCCGCCCGAGCCGACCATCGAGGACGCGCTCGACTACTACGCCGCGCTGGCCGGGAACGTCGCCGACCCCGCGGCGGTGGCGCGGCGCGGGGTCGAGGCGGGGCTGCTGCTCGGCGACAGGCCGGCTCAGGCGCTGGCGGAGGCGGCGGGCCGCGCGGTCGAGCTGGTCGCCGCCCAGCGTCCCGGCCGCCTCGTCGCCGTGGGCGGCCACGCGATCGAGCTGGACGAGTACCTCCGGACCCGGCTGCTCGAGCTGGTCGTGCACACGCTCGACCTCTCGCGGGCCACCGGGATCCCGCACGTGCTGCCCGGCGAGGCCGTCGAGGCGTGCTGCGCGCTGACCGGCGGGCTGGCCGCTCGAGCCGGACGCGGCGAGGAGCTCCTGCTCGCGCTGAGCGGGCGGGAGCCCCTCGCCGCGGGGTTCTCGGTGGTGTGAGGGCGCCGGCCCTCCGGCTGCGGGTTCTGCGCGGCGCCGGCCCTCCGGCCACCGGGTCCTCCGTGGTGAGGGCGCCGGCCCTCCGGCTGCGGGTTCTGCGCGGCGCCGGCTCTCAGGCCACGGCGAGAGCGGCGACCGGCGACACCTTCGTGGCGCGGCGGGCGGGCAGCACGGCCGAGACGACCGTGATCACGACGCCCACCACGAGCACCGCCACCAGGATCGGCACCGGGACGGTCGGCGGGATCAGTCCGATGCCCGGCAGCGAGCCGAACACCGAGATCGCGCCGCACCAGCCGTAGACGATCCCGAGCACGATGCCGAGCACCGCGGCAGCGATGATCATCTGCGCCGCCTCGAGCACCACCATCGACCGCACCTGCGAGCCGGTGAAGCCGAGCGCGCGGAGCAGGCCCAGCTCGCGCCGGCGCTGCAGCACGCTGAGCGACAGCGTGTTGACCATGCCGACGGCGGCCAGGACGACCGAGAAGCCGAGCAGGACGCTCATCACCGCGGTGCTCACCTGGATGAACTGCTCGAACGCCGCTATCACCTCGGGGTTCGTCTCACCCGAGCGCTCCATGATCGTGCCGAAGGTGGCGGCGGCGACCGCGAACATCGTGACCAGCGACACTCCGATGACCAGTCCGATCACAGCCCGAGCGCTGCGTGCCGGATTGCGGACGGCGTTGGCGGACGCCAGGCGGGCGACGGGGCCCCGGCCGAAGGCGCGGCCCACGAGGGCCGTGAGCGGAGGGAGCAGGACGGGCGCCCCGAGGATCACGCCGGTGAAGGACGCCATGCCTCCGACGAGCCCGAGGAGGACGCCGCCGGGGTTGGCGAGCCCGAGGACCACGCCCGCGGCGAGCAGCAGCGCGCCGACCACGACGAAGACGATCGCCGTGACGTTGCGGGCGGTGCGGCCGCGCAGCTCCTCGTAGCGGGGCTCGGCGGAGGATCCGGCGGCCTGCGACGGCGCGACCGCCAGCACGCGGCGCGATCCGGACCACGAGGCGATGACCGTCGAGGCGACCACGGCGATCAGCGGCAGCACGAGGCCGGGCGAGACGAGCGGGTAGTCGAAGCGGGGCAGGGTGCCGCTCCGGATGGCGAGCTCCGCGGCGAGCGCCACGAGAGCGACGCCGGCGACCAGGCCGATCGCCGCTCCGAGGAGCCCCTGCAGGAGGCCCGTGCGGACGATCCCGCTGCGCAGCGACCGGCCGGAGGCGCCGAGCAGGCGCAGCAGGGCGATCTCGCGGGTGCGCCCGGCGATGACGGTCGAGACCGCGTTGGCCGTGACGATCCCGCCCACGAACACGGCGATGCCGAAGAAGACGGCGCCGACCATCCCGAGCATGAGGGCGACCTGGCCGATGCCGTCGATCCCCGCTGCCGCGAAGGCCGCGACCATGTCGGCGATGACCTGCACCAGCACGGCGCCGAACGCCGCGGCGAGTGCGGCGACGGTGACGATGGCGCCCCCGCCCTGGCTCGAGCCCGTGCGCACGCCGCTCACGCCGCGCCCTCCATCGTGAGCATCGCGCGCGAGATCTCCTCGGCGCTCATCCCGCGGCGGTCGTCGACGACGGCCCCGTCGCGGAGGAAGACGATGCGGTCGGCGTAGGCCGCCGCGATCGGGTCGTGGGTGACCATGGCGATCGACTGGCCGTACTCGCGGGTGGAGGCCCGGAGCAGGCTGAGGACCTCGCGGCCGGTGCGCGAGTCCAGGTTGCCGGTGGGCTCGTCGGCGAAGATCAGCTGCGGTCGGGTGGCGAGGGCGCGGGCGATCGCCACGCGCTGCTGCTGCCCGCCCGAGAGCTCGTGGGGCCGGTGCGTGAGGCGCTCGCGGAGCCCGAGGGACTCGATCAGCCGGGCGATCCACTGCTCCTCGTCGCCGGTCAGGGAGCGGCCGTCGAGCTCGAACGGGAGGCGGATGTTGCCGCGCACGTCGAGCGTGGGGACGAGGTTGAAGGCCTGGAAGACGAAGCCGACGCTGCGGCGGCGGAGCACGGTCAGCTCGGCGTCGCTCATCGAGGTGATCTCGGCGTCCCCGAGGAACACGCGGCCGGAGGAGGCGGTGTCGAGGCCGGCGAGGACGTGCATGAGCGTCGACTTGCCGGATCCGCTGGGGCCCATCACCGCGGTGAACTCGCCCCGCTCGATCGAGAGCGTGACGTCGTCGAGGGCGACGACGGGCGGCGTGCTGCCGTAGAGCTTGCGCACGCCCTCGACGCGCGCCACGACGGAGGAGGTCTGGTTCTGCATGTCCTCGACGCTACGGAGGCACCCGTGTCGCCGGCGTCGTCCGCAGTGGCTCGCGGCATCATCCCTCCGGCGGACCCGCGATGGTCCTGCGGGGTCAGCGGGGCCGGAGTCCCGCCCGGCGGAGGGCGAGGGCCGCCAGCGCGGCGGTGACGGCGGGGTCGCCGGTCCGCCAGCCCGCGGCGGCGTCCGGGTGCGCGGCGAGGATGTCGCGGGGGGACGCCTGGGTGAGCGCGCGCAGGGCCAGCAGCTCGGTTCCGCCGCCGGTCGAGCCGAGGGCGCGCAGCTCGGCGGTCCGGCGGGTGAAGCGGAGCCGGGGCCGGAGCCAGAGCACGGCCAGGAGCAGGAGCGGGAGGCCCCCGACGGCGAGCCCGGCGACCACGGCCAGGGCGCTCGCGAGCTGCTGCTGGTCGCGTCCGGCGGCGGCCAGCACGGAGCCGGCCCCGCTCGCCTCGTCGAACGGCGCGCGCACGGCGTCACCGAGCAGGGGGATGCCGCCGAGGGTGGTCCCGGCGTCGCTCATGGTCGAGCCGAAGCCGCTGCCGGCGCTCTCGAGCCGCCGGCCGATCTCGGCCAGGCCGGCGATCAGCGAGCCGACCGCGATCCCCGCGGCGATCGCCACGACGGCCACGCCGAGAGCGAGGGCGTCGGCCAGGATCTGCCGCGCGCGGACGGCCGGGAGGTCGGCGTAGATCTGCATGCGCCGATTATCCGGCGCGCTCGGCGGCGGTCGTGTCCACACCGGAGGCAGGATTCGTCGAGAGGGCCCGGGATCCGCGTCACTCCGCGAGGTCCCCGATGTTCTTCCTCGGTTGTGAACACGTGGGCCGCCTCCGAGAGGGCTGCCCGGCCCGGCTCCTCGCCGCTTCTAGTCGAGCAGGTCGTGCAGCACGACGACCTGCTCGCGCTCCGGGCCGACGCCGATCGCCGAGAACCGGGCGCCGCTCATCGCCTCGAGCGCGCGCACGTAGTCCTGCGCGGTCTGCGGCAGGTCCGAGAACTCGCGGCAGCCGGAGATGTCCTCCTGCCAGCCGGGGAACTCCTCGTAGATCGGCTTCGCGTGGTGGAAGTCGCTCTGCGAGACCGGGACCTCGTCGTGGCGCACGCCGTCGACGTCGTAGGCGACGCAGACGGGGATGGTCTCGAGGCCCGAGAGCACGTCGAGCTTGGTGAGGACGAAGTCGGTGACCCCGTTGATCCGCGCCGAGTAGCGGGCGATCGGGGCGTCGTACCAGCCGCAGCGGCGCGGGCGGCCGGTCGTGGTGCCGAACTCGAAGCCCTGCCGGCGGAGGTACTCGCCCCACTCGTCGAAGAGCTCGGTCGGGAACGGGCCGGCGCCGACACGGGTCGTGTACGCCTTGATGACCGCGATGACGCGGTCGATGCGGTTCGGCGCGACTCCGGAGCCGGTGGCCGCTCCTCCCGAGGTCGCGTTGGAGGAGGTGACGAACGGGTAGGTGCCGTGGTCGACGTCGAGCATCGTGGCCTGGCCGGCCTCGAACAGCACCGTCCTGCCGGCGTCGAGCGCCTGCGAGAGGACGAGCGACGTGTCGGCGACCATCGGGCGCAGGCGCTCGGTGTACTGCAGCAGGTCCTCCAGCACCTGCTCGACCAGGATCGCGCGGCGGTTGTAGACCTTCACCAGCAGGTGGTTCTTCTGGTCGAGGGCGCCCTCGACCTTCTGACGGAGGATGTTCTCGTCGAAGAGGTCCTGGATGCGGATGCCGACGCGGTTGATCTTGTCGGCGTACGCCGGGCCGATGCCGCGGCCGGTGGTGCCGATCTGGCGCTTGCCGAGGAAGCGCTCCGTCACCTTGTCGAGGGTGCGGTGGTAGCTGGTGATGACGTGCGCGTTGGCGCTGACGAGCAGCTTCGACACGTCGACGCCGCGGGCGCTCAGCGCCTCGAGCTCGTGGAACAGCACCTCGATGTCGACGACGACGCCGTTCGCGATGACCGGGACGACGCCCGGGGTGAGGATGCCGGAGGGGAGCAGGTGCAGGGCGTACTTCTCGTCGCCCACGACGACGGTGTGCCCGGCGTTGTTGCCCCCGTTGAACTTCACGACGTAGTCGACGCGGCTGCCGAGGAGGTCGGTGGCGCGTCCCTTGCCCTCGTCGCCCCACTGGGCGCCGGTGATGACGATTGCTGGCATGGCGTGTCCTTCTCGACGGGAGGGGCGGGGGTGGGCGGGTGCGGCGCGGCAGTCGTGCCGCCTCCGCGCGACCAGCCGCTCGATTCTAGCGGAGGGGCCGGAGGACGGCTCCTGCGCTCGGGGTCGACCCGGCGGACTCTTTCACCGCGGGCCGGCCCCGCGGACTCCCCCCGGCTCCGCGTCGGTCCCGCCGACGCATCGCCGAGCAATGCTCTCGATCCCGTCATGCGCAGTTCACACGCGGCGCATAGATTCGAGGACGTTCACACTCCACTCATCACGCGAACAGGACCACGATGCGCAGACTCCGCGCCGCAAGCCTCCTCGCCGTCGTCGCACTCGGAGCCGCCACCGCCGCTCCGATCGCCTCGGCCGCCCCTCTCGACGACGGCGTCGAGCTCACCCTGGTGTCGACGACCGACACGCACGGGCACGTCTACGACTGGGACTACTTCGCGAACGCGCCGTACCCGGCCGACGGTGCGCTCGGCCTCACCCGCGTCGCGACCGAGGTCGACCGCCTCCGCGCCGAGAAGGGCGAGGAGTCCGTGCTCGTCATGGACAACGGCGACGCGATCCAGGGCACGCCGCTCACCTACTACTACGGCCTCGGCGACGGCGCCGCAGGCGTCCTCTCCGGCGAGACGACGCACCCGATGGCCACCGCGTTCAACACCATCGGCTACGACGCGCAGGTCGTCGGCAACCACGAGTACAACTACGGGCTCGACATGCTCAGCGCGTACGAGGGCGATCTGAACGCCCCGCTGCTGGGCGCGAACGTCGTCGACGTCGCCACGGGCAAGCCGTACCACGACCCCTACACGCTGATCGAGCGCGAGATCGACGGGAAGACGGTCACCGTCGGCGTCCTCGGCCTCGTCACGCCCGGCGTCCGGGTCTGGGACAAGCAGTACGTCGACGGCGTCCTCGAGTTCCAGGACATGGTCGCCGCCGCGAAGCAGTGGGTCCCGATCGTGCAGGAGCAGGCCGACGTGGTCGTCGTCCTCGCGCACACCGGCCAGGGCACGGTGCCGGACGCCGAGTACGACGCCGCCGACCTCAACGAGGACGTCGTCAACAACATCGCGACGCAGGTCCCCGGCATCGACGTGGTCGTCGCCGGCCACAGCCACAAGGACCTGCCGCAGACGCTGTTCACCAACGTCGCCGGCGAGCAGGTGCTGGTCACCCAGCCCGAGTTCTGGGCGCAGGGCCTCACCGAGGTCACCCTGAACCTGGTGCCGGACGCCGCGGGCGGCCTCGAGGTCGACTGGTCGGCCGGGAACGCACCCGTCACGCAGCCCGTCTACGCGAAGGACATCGCCGAGGAGTCGCCCGCACTGGTCGACGCCCTCGCCGAGCAGCACGCCGCCACGATCGAGTACGTGAACACCCCCGTCGCCGACTCGGTCGAGGAGCTCTCGGCCGCGACCTCGCGCTACGAGGACACCCCGATCATCGACTTCATCAACACCGTCCAGGCCGAGACCGTCGAGTCGGCGCTCGAGGGCACCGAGTGGGCCGACCTGCCGGTGATCTCGCAGGCGTCGCCGTTCTCGCGCACCGCCGTCTTCCCGAAGGGGCAGGTCAGCATCCGCGACATCGCGGGCCTGTACATCTACGAGAACACCCTCCGCGGAGTGGAGCTGACCGGAGCCGAGGTGCGCGACTACCTCGAGTTCTCGGCCCGCTACTTCGTGCAGACCGCCGAGGGCGCCGTGTTCGACCCCGAGACCGGCACCAACGCGACGACCGAGGACCGCCCCGACGGCATCCCGGACTACAACTACGACGCGATCTCGGGCCTGGACTACGTGATCGACGTCTCCCAGCCCGCCGGCTCGCGGATCCGCGGTCTCGCCCACGCCGACGGGACCCCGGTCGCCGACGACGAGCGCTTCGTGATGGCGGTCAACAACTACCGCCAGAGCGGCGGAGGCGCCTACCCGGCCGTCGCGCAGGCACCGCTCGTCTACGACGAGCGTCTCGAGATCCGCCAGCTCCTCATCGACTGGTCGACCGCCCGCGGCGTGATCGACCAGGCCGACTTCTACGACCCCAACTGGTCGCTGACGACGGAGCCCGCCGCCGAGGTCCCGGTCACCCCGGCGCCGACCGAGCCCGGCGCCCCGACGGAGCAGCCCACCACCGCTCCGTCGCCGCACCCCACCACCACGGCGGCCCCCGTCGCGGGAGGCTCCGGCCCGGGCTCGCTCGCGAACACCGGCGCCGACGCGGCCGGCCTGATCGGCGGAGCCCTCGTGCTGCTGCTGTCGGGTCTCGCGCTGGTCGTCGCGCGACGCCGCCTCGCGGCCTAGCCGAGCAGGGCACGGGCGGCGGTCGGCGGGGTCTCCCGCCGGCCGCCGTTCGTCGTTCCGGAGGATCGCGGGACGATCGGGCCGCGGACCGGCGGCTCAGTCCCCGCGGCGTCGCGACCGGCGGGCCCGCCAGGCCGAGAACGCCCCGGTCGACCAGAGCGCCCAGACCACCAGCAGGGGCTGGAAGACGAGCCGCACCGCGCGCGCCGCGTCCGTCTCGAGGCCGAACGCCGGCGTCCGCGTCACCAGCTGCGAGATGTTCCCCGGGAAGACCGCGACGAAGAACGCGGCCACCACGACTCCCACGATCACGCGCCACCGCACGAGCACGACGAGCGCGAGCCCGAGCGCGATCTCGACGACGCCCGACGCGACGACCACCAGGTCCGGGTCGGCCGGCAGCCACGGCGGGACCTGCGCCTGGAAGGCCTGACGCGCGACCGTCAGGTGCGCCGTGCCGGCCGTGACGAGCAGCAGGCCCAGGAGGATGCGGGCGAGAGTGCGCGGAACGGAGCGGCGTCCTCCGTCGGGCGCTGTGGCGGCGGTCATGCCCCCCAGTCTGCGCTCGGAGCCCGCTCGCGCCGACCGCGCGCGCGTTCCGGCGGCGCCCCGTATCCTCGTTACCGCCCCGTCCGCAGACCGTGAAACGAGTTCCATGAGCACCCTGCCCCGCCTGATGGCCTTCGACCTCGACGACACCCTCGCCGCCTCGAAGTCCCCCGTCGACCCGGCGATGGCCGACCTCTTCGTGAAGCTGCTCCAGGCCACCGAGGTGTGCATCATCTCGGGCGGCCAGATCGGCCAGTTCCGGATGCAGGTGCTCGACCGCCTCGAGGGCGCCGACCCCGAGGTCCTCGCGAAGCTGCACCTCATGCCCACCTGCGGCACGCAGTACTACCGGTACGAGAACGGCGACTGGGCGCAGATCTACGCCGAGAACCTCACCGAGGACGAGAAGTCGCGCGCGCTCGCCGCCGTCGAGGAGAAGGCGAAGGAGCTCGGCTACTGGGAGTCCGAGACCTGGGGCCCGATCCTCGAGGACCGCGACTCGCAGATCACCTTCTCGGCCCTCGGCCAGTCCGCGCCCGTCGAGGTCAAGCAGGCCTGGGACCCGGACGGCGAGAAGAAGAACACCCTCCGCGAGGCCGTGCAGGCCGTGCTCCCCGACCTCGAGGTGCGCTCCGGCGGCTCGACGTCGGTCGACATCACCCGCAAGGGCATCGACAAGGCGTACGGGATGAACAAGCTCACCGAGCTGACGGGCATCCCTCTCGACGACATGATCTTCGTCGGCGACCGCCTCGACCCGGACGGCAACGACTACCCCGTCAAGGCGATGGGCGTCGAGTGCTTCGCCGTCGAGGGCTGGCACGACACCGCCGCGTACCTCCGCTCCTACGGCCTGTAGGCCGCGCCCCGCGAGCCTCTGCCGCGGCGGGGGCGCTGCGGCAGGGCGGCGCCGGGCGGGCGTCGTTCAGCGGTCCTCGTTCAGCGAGCCGGCGGCGGTGCCGCCGAGGGCGAGCCGGAGCCGCTTGGGCAGTCCGGCGACGACGATCGCGTGGGACTCCTCGATCAGCTCCAGCACCAGCCCGGACTCCACCGCCCCGCCCGCATCGACGGTCACCCAGTGCTTCTTGTTCAGGTGGTACCCGGGCTCGATGCCCTCGACCCCCGCGACGAGGTGCACCACGTTCTCGGGCAGCGCCTTGACGCTCACGACGGGGCGCTCGAAGCGCTCCGACTCGAGCGCGAAGACCTTCCCGGCGACCTTCCACACCCGCGTGCCCGGGCCGAACGGGAAGCTCGCCTCCGCCCCCGCGAGCCCCTCGAGGAGCCGCCGTACCGCCGTGTCGTCCATCCGATCATCCTCCCGCACCCGACTGCGCCGGAGGCGGAACGCGCCCGCTCACCGGACCCGACCCGAGTCCCATCGGAGCGGCGCCCGTCGCCGCCGCTCCGGCGCCGAGGTCGGACGACGCGACGGCAGCGTCGGAGGAGCCGGAACGGAGCGGACGTCCTGATGGGTCGATGAGCGACTGCGGATGCGCCGGCGATCCTCCTCTCGCCGCCGGGGATCCGCGAACGAGCCCGCGCCCGGCCGAGGTGAGGCCGATCAGTCGGATCACGACGAGGCCGTGCAGCCGACGGAGACGCTGCACCTGAACGAGGAGGACGCCCTCGGGAGGCGGTCCTGCCCGTGCGCGCCTGGTGACGGAATCACGAAGGCCGCAGAGGCCGTCCTCCGATCGGCCTTGTAGGGGTTCCTCGGGCGGGAAAGCGAGCGGGGAGACGCATCCGGGCAGCCGACACCGGAGCGCCTCATCCGGCCGGACTCACGGCCCGATCGATCCGCCAGGAGAGAGAAGGAACACAAGCGGGAGACGGCTCTGCGCCTCACCTGTCGATCAATCATCTCTCTTGCGGCAGAACAGGGCGACCTCGGAGTGAGGCGGATAGTCGTTCCGCCGCCGTTTCGGAGCCTCTCTCATCTGTCTCGAGATCGTCGAACCCCGTTGCGTGGAATTACTTGGTGTGCAGTAGTCTCAGGCCTGCCGCGGGAAGGACAGCCCTCTCGCGAAATCAATCGTCGCGGAAAAACTCTCGGGACGCTGCGACATGAGCAGTGGATCTTCCGAGGGAACGTCTGCCGTCTACGGCTCAGGTCGTTCGTTGAAGATCCGCAGGCCATTCGTCCAACCAGAGAGGCATATTATGTCGAACACGTCCCCTTCTGATTCGCCCGTTCCGGCTCGCAATGCGGTTCCCGGCCGCCGGACCGTCCTGCAGGCGGCCGCATGGACCACTCCCGTCGTCGTCGCGGCGATCGGTGCGCCGCTCGCCGCCGCATCGGCCCCGGTGACCGTGCGCACGGTCGCTTTCGTCGACCAGGAGGGTGGCGATGCCACTACTTCCTACACGACGAGCAGCTGCAACCCGTTCAACGCCTACCTCCAGGTGAGCGATTCCGGAGTTCCGGCCGCCGCAGGCATCGCGGTGACGGTGACTCTGCCGACCGCGCTGCGCTGGTACGACGGCACGGCCACACCTCGCACGCTGTTCACGGGTGCCGGCGGAAGCCTCCTCCTGGAGGGCTTCAACGGTCTGCGTTTCGCCACCGCCGGAGTCAGCCAGACGGGCACCATCACGGCCACGACAGCAGGCGTGGTGAATCCGGCCCAGCCGACCGTTCCCGTGGCCGATGCGACCACCGCAGCGATCGTGAACGGCACCAGCGGCACCCGCACCTCGACCTTCCGCGGACGTCGCAACAATGTCGAGTCCGAGATGCCGGAAGCGGTCACCACTGTGGTCGATTTCGCAGTCGCGTGGACCGGCGTCGGTGACACGGCTGCGTCTGCGACCTACCTGAGCTACGTCGTCTCCCAGAACGGCGACGTCTACTCGCACACCGCCCCCTCCGGCGGCTTCTACGAGTGGGACACGACGACCCCCATCCGCATCGGCATGACCAGCATCGCGGCGGATGACGGTCTGATCATCGCCGGCGGCGACCGCGGAGCCCGCCTGTTCTCGGCCAGCGGCAGCACGGTGTACGACTGGGACGGCGTCGCGCTCGCGGCCGCGCCCGGAGGCCGCACTGTCCTCGACATCGCCGTGTCGTTCAGCGACGACAGCCTGTGGCGGGTGTCGCTCGTCGCGACCGACGGGACGGCATGGGAGGCGACGAAGACCATCGAGGCCGGAGCGTCTTGGTCGCCGTGGACGCAGGTCCTCGCCACAGTCACCGGGCTGCGTCAGGTCGCCGCCGACACCCAGGTCTTCGGCGCGACGCGTCGCATCTTCGCGACGACGGCCGCTGTGTTCGACCAGGACGGCACCCAGCTCACCGCACTTCCGGCCGGACGCACGGCGAAGGACCTCGGAGTCGAGATCGGCGGCAACTGGATCAACGTGATCGGTGACAACAACCAGTACTACCGCACCCCGTTGAGCAACCCCGGGACGTGGGACAGCAACAGCACCGGCAGCCCCGTCGTCACGATCACGAACGTCACCAGCGTGGCGTCGGCCTCGACGCCGAACATCGGCATCCGCGCGTTCTACGTGGCAGGCGCGGCACTCTGCGGCTGAGCTGATCACCAGGGGGCGCCCTGACGACGGCGCGCCCCCCCGAGCAGGACTCGCGGGTCCGGTGACGTCCTCCCCTCGATCACCGAGGGAGGACGTCACCGGACCCGCTCGTGCGAGCGGATGCCTCGCTCACAGGACGACCGGCTCGGGCGGACGGGGACAGGGCCTCGATCCCCGGTCGCGCTCACCGGCCCGAACCCGACACGACCCGAGCGATCCGCGACGTCCTGAACGGAGAGCGGAAGCGCCCCGGGAAGCCGTGACACGGCTCGTCATCGGCTCCGAGCAGCTCCCCGTCGAGGCAGGATCGTCCGCCGGCGAGGCACTCGCCCCCGGAGCGCCCGACCACGGGCGCCTGGCCGCGGCCGTGGCCGGAGCCGATGACCGCAGACGCATGCGCCGATCTCGGCTCCACGCCCAGGAGCACTCCGGCGCAGCACCTGTCCGTCTCGATGAGCACGAGTATGCCGTCGTCGTTTCCGGCAGCGGAAGCGTCCTGCTCGTCCCTGCCGGCGACGAAGTGCCCGCCGTCGGTGCCCGACGATCGTCCGCCGGTCTCCCCTCGCGAGCTCTCGCGGCGCCTCTCCCGAGTCTTCTCCTGCCGTTGCGCGTCACGCCCCATCGACAGCGGCGGGACGCCGCGACACCGCATCAGCACCGGACGCACGAGCGCCGACCGCGCGAGCCGAGAGACCTGAGCCGCCCGACGGATCCGACCCGCCGAACCACCTCGACTCCCCGTGCTCGGGACGTCTCCGCCGCCGACGTCCGAGCGGTCGTCGACGGCGCACAACGGAGGTCCGAGCGCGTCCTCATCGTCGGGGAATAGTCGGAATAGCCGAGAGCATCCCCTAGGAGGGGCCTTTGCGCGGAGCTTCGCTCAGGACGGAGGAGCACGACGCCCGACCACTACGCTGAGGGCAGGTCGCTTATGCGAGAGAACAGCGGTCAGTCGCAGACAGGGCTCACACGGTGAAACTGCAAACACCCACTTCCACGAAGAGCTCTTCCTCCGAGAAGGGCCGGAGCTCCTGGTCCCGAGCAGTGGCCAGAAAACTCGTCATCACCGATGTCCTCGTCATCGTGTTCTCGGTCTTCAGCAGTCAGTTCTTCTGGTTCGGAGTGGAGAGCCGAGAATTGTTCGTGGCCGGCCATCAGCCGGAGATCGCGGGCCTGCTCGCGAACTACTGGATCGTCTCCTCGATGATCGTGGTGCTGTGGGCCGCCCTGTTGAAGTTCTACGCCACACGCGAAGACCGTGTCCTCGGCGGAGAGGTGACGGAGTACAAGCGCATCCTCGATGCGACGCTCCTGCTGTTCGCCGTGATCACGTGCGTCGCCTACCTCGGCCAGATCGGCTTCGCCCGCGGGTACATCATCACCGCGCTCCCGCTCGGCCTCGTCCTGCTCTGGCTCGGACGCGGAGCCTGGAGGGTGTGGCTGCGGCAGCAGCGGAGCGCGGGCCGGTACTCCTCCTCCGTCGTCCTCGTCGGCTCGCCACGGAGCGTCGAGCACATCTACCGCGAGCTCGTCCGCGCCACCGGGGCCGGGTATCTCGTTGTCGGCGTGTGCATCCCCGAGGATCTGGCCAGCGATCGGGTGAGCGGGTGGGGGGTGCCTGTCTTCGAGAACATCACGGTGGATGCGGTGCCGGGCATCCTGAACCGGACCGGCGCCGATACCGTCATCATCACGAGCAGCGACCACCTGCCACCCGAGCAGATCCGACAGTTGAGCTGGAGTCTCGAGCCGAGGCGCCAGCACCTGGTCATGGCGCCGAGCCTCACCGACATCAGCGGACCGAGGATCCACATGCGCCCGGTGGCGGGCCTTCCTCTCGTGCACATCGAGACACCTCGATTCGAGGGCAGCAAGCAGGCCCGCAAGCGTGCCCTCGACATCGTCGGATCGCTGAGCCTCATCGCCGTGCTGATGCCTCTGATCGCCTCGGTCGCACTGGCCGTCAAGCTGACGAGCTCGGGGCCCCTGTTCTATCGCCAGACGCGGATCGGCATCAACGGCAAGCCCTTCGGCATGATCAAGTTCCGCTCGATGGTGGTGAACGCTCATGATCAGCTCGCCGAGCTGCTCGCCGCTCAGGGAACGTCCGGAACACCACTGTTCAAGATCACCGACGACCCTCGCATCACACCGATCGGACGCTTCATGCGCAAGTACTCGATCGACGAGGTCCCTCAGCTCTTCAACGTGCTGAGAGGCGACATGTCGCTCGTCGGGCCGCGGCCGCAGGTGGCGGGAGAAGTCGAGCTCTACGACGAGGCCGCGCGCCGGCGCCTCAACGTCAAGCCGGGCATGACCGGGCTCTGGCAGGTCAGCGGGCGGTCGACGCTCTCCTGGGAGGACGCCATCCGACTGGATCTCTACTACGTGGAGAACTGGTCGTTCACCGGGGACCTCGCGCTGCTCGCAAGAACCGTGCAGGCCGTCGTCGCCCCCGGAGGCGGCGCCCACTGACGCATCGGGCCACCGCGCGAGCGGCCGGTCCTCACATCTCGGTGACGACCGCGTCGTCGATGCCGACCGTTCCCGCGGCGGGGTCGTTCAGGCCGACGGTCACGCGGAAATGCGACGCCCAGGACGGCGCCTGGCGATCCACGCCGGTCGCGGGTCTTACCCGGAACGGGAGTGCCGCGGCCATCGCCGCCATCGACTGCGTCGTCGAGGAGACGGGCTCCGAGCGGACGGTGACAGGGATGCCGCGGGCGTCACGACCGGAGACGGTGACGAAGGACTCCGAGACGATCATCGACCCGTTCGCAGCGGCCTGTCCGATGACGAGGTCGGCGGCGTAGACCCGCCCGGGTCTGCTGAGCACATCGAACGAGAGACTCGTCTGTCCGGTGCCTGTCTTCCGGACCAGGAGCCGCCCTGACGCGACGGCGAGCGTGGCCGACGGGCTCGCACTCCGAGAGGTGGCGTCCGGAGTGTCCAGGTACGCGTCCGCGACCGTGCCCACATCGAAGGCTCCATCGACGAGCCGGTTCGCGGCGCGGTGGACGAGAACCGAGGTCGGCACGACGGAGGGCTCGTCCAGGATCGAGACGTCCGCCAACCGGACGAGTCCGGTCCCTCCGACGAGGTAGCCCGATGCCGGAGCGACGTTGCGGAAGGAGGTGCTCGTCACGACGATCCCGCCTCCCCAGCTCCTGTGAGCCGTCTCGAAGACTGTGGCCGCCGCCAGCGGGGCGGCGGCGGAGACCGTGCCGCCGTTGATGCTGATCCTGGCCGTCGTCGTCGCAGCGGTGGAGAACGCGCTGACCGTGCTCGCCGGGGTCAGGCGGACGGTCGCAGCGTGCAGCGTGACGGCACCCCCTGAAGCCTCGACCGCGCGATCGCATCCGCTGATGGCCAGCGACGTCGTGTGCAGCTCGCCACTGGTCGACGCGGAGGACAGTCCCGTCGTGCACGAGCGCACAGAACCGCCGACCATCGCGAGATTCGACCCAGGGGCAGTGCTGGCGACCAGGACGCCCGTGCCGCACTCCTCCACGGCCACGTGGAAGAGGCGCAGATGCTCGGCGCCGGGACCGAACCGGACACCCGTCTCGAATCCGATGATCTCCACTCCGTACAGTCCTGCGCCTCGGACGCCTGTCGCCGAGGACAGCTCGAGGCCGACGGATCCAGGAGCCGCTCGGCCGGGACCCGTGAGGCGCAGTCCGCGCAGGCTCACGCGCGTGTGCGGCGCATCATCGGAGGCCTCGGAGGCGGTGAGGACGAGCGCCGATCCCGACACCGCCGTCGCATCGACATCGCCTCCGGCGAACTCCATCGACACACGCGAGAGGTCGATCGTCAAGGGTGCTGTCAGCACGACGGGCTCGGAGACGACCAGGAAGGACTCGGTCGCGAGGGCGTGAGCCGCGTCGAGAGCGGCCCGGAGCCGCTGCTCAGCAGTCGCTCCCGGGAACTCGGTCGAGTCCCGGAAGCCGTCCAGCCGTGCGTCCGGGAAGGCGTTGGCCGCTGTCGCCGGGGGGGCCGTCGCCACCGCCGTCACGGCGCCCGCGCCCGCTGCCGCCGTCAGGCTCAGAAGCGCCCGTCGTCCTCGATCCCGCGATGATGCTCCCATTCCCGAACAGTACGGAGGAAAGGCCGCCGTCACGACCGCCGTTCACACCCCCCGCACGGCGCACACTGCTGCACGATGTCTCACCTTCAGCGCGAGGGCAGCCTGTGGACCACGTCTGCTGTGCTCAGCTCCAGGAGGAAACTGAGCACGTCCTCCTCGAGGACCTCTCGGGGGACGCCGAACTCGTCGGCGAGCCCCGCGAGGATCTCGACGGTCGTGGACGGATGCTCGAGCCTTCTCCAGATCGCGTGCGCCGTGCCCTTCAGCACGAGGGGCACGGGAAACGGCGACAACAGGTTCAGCAGCACCGCCTGCGCGTCGTCCTCGACGAAGGCCAGCTGATCGGATCGCGCCCACACGGCGTGATCCAGAGCTCCCGGATCGACGGTGGTCACGAGTGGGTCGCATTCTCTCGGCGACGGCGTCGACGATCGGCGGCGAGCGAGCGCACGAGCCCGAGGAACGCCCGCAGATCTGACAACGACGGCCGATCGAAGCGGACCATCCCCGTCTCCGCAGCCCTCCGGCGCGCCCGGCGTGTGAGACCGATCACGGTCGTCAGCGCGGACACGATCAGCACGATGCGCCGCTTCCCTGTGGCCTCGACGAAGGCGAGCGCCCAGTGATAGCTGGACCGCCCCGTTCCGGCCACCCGCAGATCCCACAACCGGCGCTCGTGCACGGCCAGGTCGTCCGGCACGTCCAGCCCGAGGGCGTGGAGCACCGGGCGGAGGGGGTAGGCGCTGCGGGTGCTCTCGACGAGCAGGAGCAGCGCCTCCCGGTCCGATTCGCTCGCGCCCCTGAGGAACCCGATGACCGACTCGAGCTCGGACGTGCTCCGGGCAAGGAGGGGATCCTTCAGCGCGTGGAGCGCGACGACGACCGCGCCCGCGACCGGGGAGGGCACAGCGACCCTCCTGTGCGCGATCGTCACGGTCCGGTGCGACGTCCACAGCACGTCGAGGACTTCCTCCGGCTCTGCGAAGAATCCGGGGTAGCGGTCGTGCACGTCGATGTCGCAGGTCCACTGCGGATGGAACAGGGTCACGGAGTGCACCGGGTACGCGCGCGGGGCCGGGCGGTCGGGCCGGGGGATCCATCCGCGCTCGGCCAGCAGGTCGACGAGGCGCTGGACGTCCGCCGGGTGGACGAGCACGTCGACATCGCTGGACACGCGTCTCGTGCGGATGCCCTGTGCATGGGCGGTGGGCCCCTTGATGAACAGGGTGCGGAGCCCGTGCGTGGAGGAGAGGTGGGCGGTGAGGGCGTGTGCAAGGTGTACCGCATCATCGAGGGAGAGCTCGGTCGTCGCGGGTGCGGAGCTCACCGTCGATCCGACAACTGCCGGTGCCGACCGGTGGACGGCGCCGGACGCACCGCCATGGATCGCGACACCGCCGCTGCCCGTCGCTCCGAGTCGAGGCCGGACCGGGCGATCGAGGTCGTCGCCGGCAGCGGCTCGGAGGCGAGCGATGCGGCGTACGCCAGCGCGATCCACACGGTCAAGGCGGTCCACGCGGGGGCGGAGGCCAGAGCGACGGCGAGGAAGACCCCCAGACCCAGTGCCGTCCCGTTGCGCCGATATCCCCGCACGATCAGCATCACGAGGAGGACGGCGAAGAGGGCCAGGGCGATCACTCCGGTCTCGGCAGCGAGCTGGGCGTAGACGTTGTTCGCGAGACCGCGAGAGGCGCCGTTCGAGGTGAGCCCCGCCACCGCCTGGGAGTAGTCGGTCCTCCACACGCCGAACCGGCCGGGTCCGACTCCGAACAGCGGATTGTCCGCGGCCATGGTGAAGCCCGTGCTCGACGACTGGGATCGGACGTTCAGCGAGCGGGTGCCGACGTCGACGGCGCCTGTGCCCAGTCCGAGCTTCGAGAGCTGCGCGAGGACGAAGCGCTGCAGGGCGGGAACGAGCAGGACGATCACCGCGCCCAGCGCGCCGACGCTGAAGATCTGCACTCCCACTCCCCGCTGGGGGCGGAGCGTCGCCGTGAGGACCGCCGCAGAGACGGTCGCGATCAGTGCCGACGTCGACTGCGAGTAGACGAGGCAGGCGACGGCGGCGGCGATTCCGATGCGGTCGCGACGGCGCAGGCAGGCGAACAGCGCGATCCCGGCGAAGAAACCGAGGTAGTTCCCCTCGAGGAACGGGCCGTTCCTCGGCAGGCTGACGCCGAAGGTCGCCCCCATCTGAATCGTCGAGTTGAGGAGAGCGGGCAGCGGGACCCCGGCGAGGTGGAGGGCCAGCTGGATCGCGCAGAAGACGAAAGCGAGGCGGACGGCGATCGAGAGAGCCCGCTCCATGTCCTGGAATCCCAGTCGGTGGCCGACGTACCACCAGACCACGAGGGCCAGCAGAGCGTATCCGCAGTAGAGGATCATGTCGTTGGTGAAGCCCAGGTCATAGCCGTAGGCGGCTGGAACCTCGGGTTGCTTGAACAGGAATGCCCAGATCGTCGCCAGAACGACCAGCGCACCGAGCCCCAGCACGATCTCCCGTCCCACCGGCGTGTACCGGTCCTTCTGGACGGTGATCACGGAGAAGCCGATGGCCAGGATGACGGCGATCTCGGTGATCTTCAGCGGAGAGCCGACCTGAATGGTGAGCGCCTGCTGGAACGGCATGAAGACGATGGCGAGGAACAGAAGCCGCTGGACGACATCCAGACGCGCCGCGCCCTCTCGCGTCGTCGCGGTCGCAGCGCCCCCTCGAGCCATCGCGCGCCTCATCTCCGACGTGATCGATCATCGATCGTCTCCTGCAGCAGCTCCGTTCAGCTCTGTAGGACTACAGACTAACCACGGTCCCGGTCCCCCGGAGGTGGTCCCCTTTCGACCTCATACCGTCGGCCGGGAGCACATAGGATCGCTCACGGAGTCATGCCGACGGACCGCGTGGTCGGTGAGGGATCCTGTCCGATGGACATCGACAGGGACCGGAGCCTTCCACGGCTCGGCCAAGCCGGAAGGGCGCGAACGGTTGACAAGCGGATCCACACTCGCTGAGGACTGGCGCGAAGGCGAGCGCACGATCGTGCACGTGACGGAGAGCTTCGGCGCAGGTACCGCGTCGGCGATCAGCGACTACGTAGCGGCCACGCCCGCCTTCCAGCACAGGCTCGTGTATTCACCGCGGGAGGACTCTCCGGTACCGGAGAGCGCCTTCGCGTCGTTCGCAGGCGTGACGGCGCTGCCGACAGGGCACGTCGCCCGAGTCCGCGCTCTGCGAACGGTTCTGGCCGGAATGCCGGGCGCTGTCGTACACGCGCACTCCAGCTTCGGCGGAGCGTACGCGCGCCTCGCGGTCCGGGCGGGCCGGCGACGTCCGATCGTCTACACGCCGCACTGCTACGGCTTCGAGCGCCGAGACCTCCCGCTGCCCGCCCGGGCGGCGTTCCGGGTCTTCGAGGGCGTCCTCGCCTTCAACACCACCGTGTTCGCCGCCTGCTCAGCTCGCGAGGCCCGTCTGAGCCGGTGGCCGTTCAGCCGGGCGGAGGTCGTGCACGTCCCCAACTCGGTGCCCGCCTCGCTCCCGCCCGCCACTCGCCCCGGCGGGCCGAGGCCTCTCCGCCTCGTCGGCGCCGGTCGGCTCTCGACGCACAAGGATCCCCGATTCTTCGCCGAGGCCGTGGAGGCCGTGCGCGCCGCCGGCCATTCCGTCGACGCGACGTGGATCGGCGGAGGCGAGGGGCGTCACCGCACCGCCCTCGACCAGGCCGGCGTCCACGTCACCGGCTGGCTCAGCCGCGACGAGGCGCTCCGCCGACTGGGCGATGCCGACGTGTACCTGCACAGCGCGCAGTGGGAGGGGATGCCGATGGCCGTTCTGGAGGCGCACGGCATGGGGCTGGCCCTCGTCGTGCGGGACATCCCCGCCTTCGATCGCCTCGGCCTGCCCCTGGTCGCGCACTCCCCCCACGATGTGGCGTCGTACTGGGGCGATCTGGAGGACCCGGCGGCCCGTTCCCGTCTCGTCGCCGCCGCCGAGCACGCCCTCGCCCTGAACACCGTGCAGCACCAGTCGCAGATGCTCGAGCGGCTCTACCTCGGCCTGCTGCCGACCGCCCCTCGGAGGAGGAAGCCATGACGACAGTGCTCGTCTCCGCCCGTGTCCTCGACAGACAGGTCGGCGGCAACACCCGATACGCCCGCACCGTCTACAGCGGGCTCGCCGGACACGGCGTGCAGCACGTGCTGTCCCGACCTCCGATCGAGGGGGGCCGAGCCCGCAGCGCCGTCTACGGCGCCTATGAGGGACTCGTGCTGCCGAGGCTCCGCCCCTCCGGGATCGACGTCCTCCACTTCCCCGCGGACACGGGGCCGCTGGTTCCGAGCCGCCTCCCGATCGTCGGCACGATCCACGGGCTGGCGACACTCCACGTGGACGATGTGCGCAGCCGGAGCTCCGACCGGTTGTGGCGCCTGCGCGTCGCGCGTCTCGCAGCACTCTCGACCACGATCATCACGGTCTCCGATTCCTCCGCCCGGGACATCGCGACTGTCGCACCCGACGCCGCCGGGAAGATCGTCACCATCCCGCACGGGATCGACCACGACACGTTCAACACCCGCTCCACCGACCAGGACTCCGTCGCGCTCGACGAGCTGGGGATCGACGGCCCGTACTTCCTCTACGCGGGCAACCTCGACCCCCGCAAGAACATCATCGAGCTGTGCCGAGCCGCCTCGAAGGTCTTCGACGAGACGGGGGTGCCGCTCCTGGTGTCCGGCGCTCCGGCGTGGGAGAGCGACGCGATCCTCGAGGCGGTCCGCGGAACCCGCGGCGTGCGCTACCTCGGCCGCGTACCGGATGAGGCGCTCGTCCCGCTGCTCCGGGGAGCGCTCGCCTTCTGCTTCCCCTCCACCTACGAGGGCTTCGGCTTCCCGGTCGTCGAGGCCATGGCGTGCGGCGTTCCCGTCATCTGCAGCGATCGCGGGTCGCTCGCCGAGGTGGCGGGCGGCGCGGCGCTGACGCTCACCGACATCGGCGCGACGGCGATCGCCGATCACATGCGCGAGATCGTCGCCGATCCGTCCCTCCGCAACGACCTGCGGAGCCGGGGTCTGATCAACGCTCGACGATTCCACTGGTCGGACTCCATCGCAGCGCATGCTCGCGTCTTCGAGGAGGCCGCGCGGTGAGGGTCACGATCGTCCACGCCTACAGCACCACCAACTCCGGCGACGGCCTGCTCGTCGAGGAGGCGCGGGAGCTGGTCCTCTCGGCCCTGCCGACGGCGGAGATCACGCTCGTCGCCCTCGATCCCGCGAGCTTCGACGAGGAGCTCTACGAGAGTGTCCTGCACCCCCTCACCGGCCGTGCCGGCAGCATCGGCAGCCTCGAGACGCTGCGACGCGGTGGGGTCGCGCTGCTCTCCGGCCGCCGGAGCGCCGGCTACGCCCGGGCGATCGCCGGGTCCGACCTCGTCGTCGGCGTGGGGGGCGGCTACCTCCGCACCAAGAATCCCGTCGAAGTCGTCAAGATGATGTGCACCAACTTCGTCCAGATGCCCCGGCGCAGCGACCGCGTTCCGTTCGTCTACCTTCCGCAGAGCATCGGGCCGCTCAATCTCGGGACCCGCCGTGTGATCGCGGCGCGACTGGCCCGCGCCGTCGGGGTCTTCGCCCGGGACGACCGCTCCGTCGAGGAGCTGTCCGGCCTCGCGAACGTGCACCGCGCTCCGGACATGGCCCTTCTGGGCCTCCCCGACGAGTTCGATCCGAGGACCGTCGTGCGGGCCGGAGCTCCCGGGCCCGTCGGGATCGTCGCCCGCGCGCTGTCCTCGAGCCGGTCGCGACGTGCCGCCTACGAGTCGCGGATCGACGCCCTCGCGCGCGATCCGGAGTCGGAGCTGCTCGCTCAAGCCACCGCTCGCGGCAACAACGATCCGCAGTTCTACGAGCGGCTCGGCCACGAAGGGCCATTCCGCCTGCTCCGCGACGCGGTCGGCAGCGGAGTCGCGGATCGGCCGGCGGTCGTGGTCTCGGTCCGGCTGCACGGCAGCATCCAGACCATCCGCAGCGGCGTTCCGAGTGTCCATCTGAGCTACGAGCGGAAGGGCTGGGGTGCCTACGACGACCTCGGGATCGACCGGTTCGTGCACAACGCCTTCGACGCCGATCTCTCGCTCATCCGCGACCAGATCGCTGAGCTGCGGGAGGACCCGTCCGACTACTGGAGGCGCGTCGGAGACTCCGTGTCGGCGCTTCGGATGCAGCGAGGACGACTCGTCGACCTCCTCGTCGACGCCTCCGGACCGGTCGGGCGCCCGTGAAGATCGTCTTCGCGAGCCACACCGCCGAGGTCGGGGTCTTCCGAGTGGGGAGCCACCACCTGGCTCGCGAGCTCTCGCGCCTCGGGAACACGGTGACGCACGTCTCGACGCCGTCCTCGCTCCTGCACGCGGGGCGCCTGCGGGACGCCACCGTGCGGGCCCGCTTCGGTCTTGCGCTGCGAGGTCCACGCACGGACGCGGCGGGCGTCGTGCACGCCGAACCGCTCACCGTCGCCCCACTGGGATCGCTCCCGGCGCGGATGCGGACGCAGTCTCTGCGGGTGCCGCTGCGGCCCTGGCGGGCGCCCAGTGGGGCGATGCGTCCTGATGTCCTCATCGTCGACCAGCCCCTGATGGGCGTGCCGCTCCTCGAGCTCCTGCAGCCGAAGCGTGTCGTCTACCGGCCCACGGACGCTCATTTCGAACCGGGGATGCGGGCGGCGGAGATCGAGCTCCTCGAGCGGGCGGACGCTCTCGTCGCCACGTCGGAGCCGGTGCTGCGCGCGGTCTCCGAGGGAGTGGCCGCGCCGGAGCGCACGCTGGTCCTCGAGAACGGAGTCGAGTACGAGCGGTTCCACGGTCTCGGTGCCGAGCGTGCGGGAGTCGTCTACCTCGGGGCGCTCGACCGCCGCTTCGACTGGGGAGGAGTCCGGATGCTCGCCTCGGCGTTCCCTGACGTCCCCTTCCGACTCGCCGGTCCGCTCCCGAAGAACGTGGAGACGCTGCCCGCGAACGTGGAGCTGCTCGGCGCCGTGCCCTACTCCCGGGCGCCCGCGCTGCTGAAGAGCGCCCGCGTCGGGCTGCTCCCGCTCTCGGACGACCCGGGCAACGCGGGTCGCAGCCCGATGAAGTACTTCGAGTACCTCGCCGCCGGCCTCAGGATCGTCTCGTCCGCCTCCCCTGCACTGCGAGCCCGCTCCGCCCCCGGCGTCTGGCTCTACGACGACCCTGCGGGCGCAGAGAACGGGCTGCGGTCCGCGCTGGAGGCTGCGGCGTCGGGACCCAACCGGGAGGGCTCGGTCTACGCGGAGCAGTACGGCTGGCACCGTCGCGCCGCCGACCTCGCACAGCTGCTCGACGCGGTGCTGGCGGCACCGCGCCGAGTGCGGCGCTGACGGCCCGTCCTCAGCGCCGCCAGCGGTCGATCGGGAAGGCGTCCAGCAGGGGCGCCGGATCCCACGCAGCCAGCGGGCGTCTAGGAGTGCAGCCGGATCCGCGTCGCGTGAGCCACGGCGGAGTCGAGATCATCGAAGAGGGTGTACTCCGACCCGGTCCGTCCTGTCCCCTCGAAGTAGTCCTGGTCCGTGAACGGCGGCTCGGCGCTGAACGCCTCATTCGACTCCCTGCGGCTCGTTCATCGATTCAGCTCGGAATGCCGGAGGAAGCGGGGGTCTGCGCGGAGGCGAGCGAGCGTCGCCGCTCTCCTCCCCTTCCCGCCTCGTCCTCGACCTCGGCCTGCAGCGACGAGCGCCTCGTACACGGCGCCGTGCAGCGCTCCCACGAGGGAACGCTCGCGCTTGGACAGGTCGGGTCGCTCCCTCTCTCCGTGCCGGCGCGCTCGCTCGAGGCCCGCCTCCAACGCCGCCGGCGACACGGGGCCGTCGAACAGCTCCACCCAGCCGCTCCCGACCTCCACGGCGAGGGCCCGCGTCGATCCGGTCGCCGGGACCAGGATCGTCTTCCGCGCGCCGAGGGCGAGCAGCGCGGCTCCGGAGTTGTAGAGGTACTTGTACGGCAGGGTGACGAGGTCCGCGCCTGCCAGGAGCTCGTCCAGCTCGGCGTCGTCGATGTGGCCGAGCCGCAGGTGGACGCGACCGTCGGCTCCGACCGCTCTGCGCACCTCGTCGGCGTACTCGGGGACAGCGGCCGCGCCGGCGATGACGAGTTCGCCGTCGGTGAGTGCGCTGAAGGCCGCGATCAGCTCCTCGAGTCCCTTGTAGGGCCGGATCTGCCCGAAGAACAGGATGCGCCGACCCGCTTCACGGGGGCCCGGGACAGAGGCCGACTCCGGATAGGCGCCGTGCAGGACGACGACTCCCCGGTCCAGGTCGTTCTCGTCGGACTCGTTCAGATAGATGCGGACGTCCGTGAGCCGGTCCAGCCAGCGCGCGAGGAGAGTCTCGACGGCACTGCCCGATTCGTGCGGTCGGAGGTTGTGCATCGTCACGACGACCGGCGTCCCCGACGCGAGCAGCCGGGCGATGAGCCCGAAGGCGAGGGCGGACTTCAGCCAGCGGCGCGGACCGCGCGGGGCACGGAAGAGGTACTCCGGCCAGTGCACGTGGAAGACGTCGTAGCGCCCGAGAAGGGCACGTCGCCAGGTGAACGCGACCGGTTCCACCGACGCCGGGAACGAACCGACGAGCAGCTCGATGTAGGGGTTGCTCGAGCCGGAGAAGTCCTTCACGGAGAAGAGCGCCCGGATCATTCGCGTGCTTCTCCTTCGTTCGTCTCTTCGGCGGACCGCCCCGGGCACCACGAGACGACCTGGGAGAGGGCACCACGGCCTGTGATCGGACCGCGACACGCCCGCTTCGGCGACGGAGCGGACGACCTCGGCCGGCGAGGGATGGTCTGACGCTACCAGTCGGGTTTCTCGAGGTCCGTCACCCGCCGCCCCCGTCAGAGTTCGGTGATGACGATCTCCGAGAAGCGAGTCACTCCTGCTGTCACCGATCCGAAGGTGAACCGCAGCCGGAAGTGCGTCGCCCACGCAGGAGCGACCCGGTTCCAGGTCGTCTGCTGATAGGTCTTGCGGAAGGGAGCCTGCGCGTTCGCGCCGGCGAGGTCGAGATTCGACACCGGGCGAGCGCTGCTCCGAGCGACGATCGGGATCCCCGACGAGGACACGCCGGTCACGGCGACGAAGGATTCGGACACGTACATCGTGCCCGTCGACGTGGATCCCGCGATGGTGAAGTCGACGCCGTACAGCAGCCCCGCTGTGACGGGGACGTCGATGGAGACCGCCGGACCGGGACCGCCGGCCACTCGGGTCATCAGCAGCTGGTTGCCGCTGGTGGTCAGCGTCATGGACGGGCTGGTGGTGCGGCTCGTCGCGTCGGCGCCATTGAGGAACGCGTCGACGGGCGCTGCGAGAGAGAAGTTCCCGTCGACGAGCTTGTTCGCCGCCTTCGAATGCAGAATCGACCCCTGCCCCGAACCGCTGCCGTTCCCGTCCGAGGTGACGTGCTGGCTGATACGGACCTTCGCAGTGCCACCGGCGAGATATCCCGATTTCATCTGCGTATTGAACATCGACAGTTGATGGACCTGGATTCCGCCGCCCCACCCTCCTGCAGTGGTCTCGAAGAGGTAGTTGGCCACCGGGACCTGATGGAAGAAGAGGTGTCCGCCTGAGATCGAGATCTGCGCAGCTGTACTCGACCCGGTGACGAACTGCGAGAGCGTGGAGTTCGCGCCGCTCTCGTTGATCTCGATATGCGGCTGGTGCAGGATCACCCGACCCGCGTCGACCTTCACGGCCTGCACGCAGAAGTCGATCGACGTCGAGACGAAGTGCAGCTCGCCGTTCGGGTTGGCGTTGTAGACGCCGAGGGTGCTGGTGCCGATACCACCGCCGATGAACTTGATGTTCTCGCCGTAGTTGACTCTGCCTGCGGGCATGGAAACGGCCGTCCTGCAGCGGAAGATGTGGAAGTTGTAGAAGCTGATCAGGAACGCATCGTTCTCGAAGGACACGCCGGTCCCGAAGCCCGAGATCTCCAGGCCCCAGAGTCCGAGCCCGCGCGTGGTGGCGGCAGTCGTGCTGTCGGTGTTGAACAGGATTCCGGTGCTGGCCGTCGCGGACGCTCCCGGCCCCAGCAGACGGAGTCCGGTGATCGCCGCCCTGTTGTTGGGGTAGCCGGACGTGGCACTGCCGATCACCGTGAGAGCAGGACCGCTGGTGATGGCGGTCGCATTCAGCGGACCGCAGGTGAACTCGAGCGAGATGTACGAGGAGTCGATCACGAGGGTGCGCGTGATCTTGAAGCTCTTCGAGATCGTCAACGTGACCTCTTGGCGAGCGGCGACGAAATAGTCGATCGCGGCGCGGAGCTTGTCCTCGTCAGTGGTCCCGGCGAATTCGAGGTAGTTGTGGATTCCGTTGACGCGGGTCGCAGGTATAGTCTCGTCCGCGGCTTCCGCGGCGGGTGCGGCGACGACGGCGGCCGCGGCCGCGGCCCCTCCGTAGCGGAGGAACGTGCGGCGGGATCCGGGTCCTGTTTCGAGAGTCGTCGTCATCTCCTCATGCTCGGATCATCCCGCCATCGGCTGTCGACGGCCGCACCCCCCGACCGCGGAGGGAAGCAGAGGAGACTCTGTCGTTTTCCTGGAACGACGACGCGGATCCATGGTTCCGCCCCTAGAAGGGGGGCCCAAGGGGCGGATCCTTCTTCACGAGCGGCCGCTCTCACAGGATTGCAGGATCAGCAGCTTGCCGAACGCCAGCACCTGATAGACCACCGCCAGAGTCCACTCGCTCACCCGCCGCGGCTCGTCGACCGAGCCGACCGAGAACGGTGTGCGCAGGCAGCGAGACGCGATCGTGCGGACCCGGGTCACATGCGGAGTGGAGGTCATCAGTGCCACCGAGGTCCAGTCGTACTCCGAGGAGAGCGTGTTCAGCTCGGAGATCTCACCGCCCGTAGTGAACGGGGAGGGAGTGAAGCAGACGACTCTGACCTCCTCGCCGGCATCGCATTCGGCTCGGGCGAACGAACCGTTCTCCAGGCGCGGAGTCGAGAGCACGAGGGTGACATCCCGGTGCTCCTCGAGCAGAGCGAGCGCACGGCCGACCCTGCGATCAGTAGCAGGACCCAGCACCACGAGCGCATCGGCTCCCCCCACGGGATCGAGAACGGGGCGGACGAAGAGGGGCACCGCCACCGCGGCGAGCAGTGCGACGGCGAGGAGGACGGCGAGCCACGTGCGCCAGAGGATCCGCAGTGAGCGTGCGGCGGATCGATTCGGGACGACTCGTCGGAGGATCGTGCCGACCAGCGCCCCGACCGCCGTGCCCGCGAGAACCGAGAGGAGGCCGTACAGCACGCCACCGACCGACGGCGGAGTGACGATCATCTCGACGGTCGACGCCCCCTCGAGCAGCGCGAGCACTCCGAGTGCGGGGACGAAGGGTCGACGGCTGCTCGCCGCCACCAGCGCGGCTGCCGCCGCTGCAGCCGGTGAGGCGAGAGCGCAGACTGCGATCCCTTCTCCACCCAGGGCGTGGACGAGACCAGTCGGATCATGGGAGCGGGCGATCCGGACGAACTGCCGCGAGGAGTCCGATCCGAAGGGATCGGCGCAGACGAGCAGGAGCAGAAAGGCGAGGACCGCCGTGGTCCCGGCGACCCGCAGGCGCCACCGGCTCACCGGAGCCTCCCCGGCCGACCGTGTCACGCCCAGCAGCCCGCCTCCGCGGACGCGAGGCGATCGCGCTCGCGTGCGCGCCTGAGGACGGGAAGGACGGGGAGGTCCGAGAAGAGCGTCACAGGAGCGAACACTACCCAGGGGAAGGGACGAGGAGGACCTGAGCGGTCGGGCTTCCGCCGGATCCTCGCCGGCGGGTGGCACGCCGACAGGAGACGATGCGCAGGACTGCGGGTGGACGGGATCGCGACTCCGCCTCCAGCCCTCCGGGCCGGCCTCCGAGCCCGACGCCCCCGGGACCGCGTCCCCGGCGCCGCCTAGTCGTTGCCGAGGATGACGATGGCGGCAGTGGGGGGAAGCGCGTCCTCGTGATAGCGCTCGATCTCGTCGATGGCGGCGGGATCGGCCTGCTGAAGGAAATGGGTGAGTCGCGCGACCTCCTCCGTCTCGCCGATCGAGTCGGCGGCGCGGCGGAGGGCGTAGAGGGCGAGGAGGAAACCGCGGTTGGGTCCGTGGCGCCACGGGATGGGACCCTGGCCGCGCCAGCCGGCGGATCGCAGGAGGTCCAGACCGCGGTGGTAGCCGACGCGGGCGTAGGCGTAGGAGGGGAGGGCCGCGTCGATGCCCCAGACGCTGTCGGCGAGCAGTGCCCAGGTCAGCGGGGAGCGCGGGTGGGCGGCGGCGAGGGCGGCGAATTCGACGGCTCCCGGGTTCGCGTGCTTCGCGAGGGCCGCGGTGACCGCGGGCTCGTCGGGGAGGAGGGTCGGTTCGGGGCCCAGCAGGTTCTCGCCACTCATGCCTCCCAGGCTATCCCGCTCGCGGCTGTGCGGGTCCGGGGTCCGGCCGTCCGGCGCACGACGGTCGTCCCTCCACCGGGGCGTCAGCGGAGGGAGCCGGGCGGTTCGCCGGTCGTCGCCGTCGTGCGCGGGGGTGCCGCCGATAGCATCGACCCATGGCGACGAACCGCAATGAAGTCGAGGCCTGGCTCACGGACATGGACGGCGTGCTGGTGCACGAGAACAAGGCGCTCCCCGGCGCGCCCGAGCTGATCCAGGAGTGGACCGATTCGGGCACGCCGTTCCTGGTGCTGACGAACAACTCGATCTTCACGCCGCGGGATCTGGCGGCGCGGCTGCGCGGGTCGGGGCTGCACGTGCCGGAGGAGCGGATCTGGACGAGCGCTCTGGCGACGGCGGACTTCTGCGCGTCGCAGAAGCCGGGCGGGAGCGCGTTCGTGATCGGCGAGGCGGGGATCACCACCGCGCTGCACGAGGCGGGCTTCATCATGACGGAGACGGCGCCGGACTACGTGGTCGTGGGCGAGACCCGCAACTACAGCTTCGAGGCGATCACGAAGGCGATCCGCCTGATCGTCGCGGGTGCGCGCTTCATCGTCACCAATCCCGATGCGACGGGGCCGAGCGCCGAGGGCGTGCTCCCGGCGACGGGGGCGATCGCGGCGCTCATCACGAAGGCGACGGGCAAGGATCCGTACGTCGTCGGCAAGCCGAACCCGATGATGTTCCGCTCGGCGATGAACAAGATCGGCGCGCACAGCGAGAACACCGGGATGATCGGCGACCGGATGGACACCGACATCGTCGCGGGCATCGAGGCGGGCCTGCACACCGTGCTGGTGCTGACGGGGATCAGCGACGAGGCCGAGATCGAGCGCTATCCGTTCCGCCCGGACGAGGTGCTGAGCGGGGTGCACGAGCTCCTGTCGTCGGAGCCGCTGGAGTCGGAGTTCCCGCCGGATTCGGCGGTCTGAGTCCCGGCGGCCCGGCAGTGGGTCGGGCGCCGGTTCCTGACACGGCACCGCGGCTCGCGGGGGTCAGAAGCGGACGTGCTGCAGCACCCAGGCGTGCATCGCGACGGCTGCCGCCGCCGAGGCGTTGATCGACCGGGTCGAGCCGAACTGCGTGATCTCGAGCACGGCCTCCGAGGCGGCGATCGCCTCCTCCGAGAGGCCGGGTCCCTCCTGCCCGAACAGCAGGAGGCAGCGCTCGGGGAGCCGGTAGGTCTCGAGCGGAACGCAGCCGGGGACGTTGTCGACGGCGAGGAGGGGCACGTCCGCCTCCGCGGCCCACTGCACGAGGTCGGCTACCGTCTCGTGGTGCTGGACGTGCTGGTAGCGGTCGGTGACCATCGCGCCGCGCTTGTTCCAGCGCCGCCGGCCGACGATGTGGACGCCTTCCGCGCCGAACGCGTTGGCGCTGCGGACGATCGAGCCGATGTTCATGTCGTGCTGCCAGTTCTCGATCGCGACGTGGAACGGGTGCCGCGTGCGGTCGAGCTCCGCGACGATCGCGTCCATCCGCCAGTAGCGGAAGCGGTCGACCACGTTGCGCGCGTCGCCGCGCTCCAGCAGCTCCGGGTCGAGGCGGTCGTCCTCGGGCCGCTCCCCCTGCCAGGGGCCGACGCCGTTCGTGGTGAGCTCCACGGAGGCGGTGGGTCCGGTCGCGGGGGTCGCCTCGTTCTCCTGCACGACGAGCGATCCTACTGGGCGCTCCGCGGCTCGGCCGGGTGCACCGGGCCGGAGCCCAACGGCGTCCTCCGAGGCCCGAGCGACGGCGCGCGTCAGGCCGCGGGGGTGCCGGCGAGGGAGCCGGTCAGCTCGCCGCCGCCCGCCCGGTCGACGAAGCAGTAGTAGCTGCGCTCGCCCGCGTCCCACTGCTCCTGGGTGACGGGGAACGCACCGGCGACCTGCACGTCGCCGTAGGTCTCGGCCGCGGCGACGTCCACGACGCCCTGCGCCTGGCAGAGCGAGGAGACGGTGACGGCCAGGGCGTCCTGGCCGGGGAACACCGCGTCGGTCAGCTCCGCGGTGGAGACGAGCTGGGCGGAGTGGGCCCCCGCGCAGTCCACGACGGTGAACTCCTCCGCCCAGACGGAGTCGAAGGGCTCGACGCACTCGCCGCCGAGGAGCGCGCTCCAGGCCCAGGTGCCGACGGGCAGCGGTCCGACGGTCGGGAGGGTCGCGGTCGGCGTGGGCGAGGGGGTCGGCTCCGCCGTGGGCGTCTCGCTGACGACCGGGACGGCCTGCGGCTCTGCTCGGCCGCCGGCGCTCCCGACGGCGATGCCGATCGCGAAGAGCCCGGCGAGGAGGATCACCGCACCCGCCGCGATCAGGCCGATCAGGAGCCGGCGTCGGCTGAGCGTGCGCCACGCGGGCGCTGCGGCGGGCGCCGAGTCGCGCTCGCGGCTCTCGGGTCGGGACCGGGCGGAGCGGCGCTTCCGCGGCGGAGCGGCGTTGACGTGGGCGGCCGCGGGAGCGGTGCGGAAGGGCGCGGGCTCGGCGCGGTCGGCGGGCTCGGCGGCCGGCTCGAGGTTCCACGAGTAGGCGCCGGCGGTCTCGCGCCACAGCTCCTCGTCGCCGCCGTCCTCGTCGGGCTCGTCATGCGGAGCGACGACCTGCTCCCACACGGGCGGCTGGTCCCAGTCCCCGCGCGGGTCGGGCCACTCGTAGACGGCGGGCGGAGTCGGCTCGCGCGGAGTCGGCGGGGTCGCGCCGACCGGGCGTCCGTCAGCGGGGTAGAGGGCGCCGGAGCGGTCCGCCGGGTCGACGTCGGTCGAGGATCCGGCATCGGGCTCGTCGTCCGGCCGGTGGGCGCTGCGCAGTCCGGCGGGGGCGGTCGGCAGGTCGGCGGGAGGGTCGGTGTGCGGCAGGACCGGGCGCACGGAGTCCGCTCCGCGGCGGTGCACCTCGGTGCGGCCGGCATCGGCGGAGGCGTCGGAGCCGGAGCCGGAGCCGTCGGCATCGTCGTCGAGGAGGGGAGCGAAGAACGCGTCGAAGGCGTCCTCGTCGGACACGTCCGCGTCGGAGGCACTCGTGTCGCGGGCAGTCGTCCCACCGGCACCCGCCTCGCGGACACCCGTCTCGCGGGCACTTGCCTCGCGGGCACCCGCCTCGTGCACTCCCATGGCGCGGGCTCCCGTGTCGGAGACTCCCGTGTCGTCGCCCGGAGAGCTCCGTCCCTCGGCGGAGACGCCGTCGCGGTCGGAGGAGCGCTCCGGCTCCACGACCGTTCCGCGGTCGGCGTCGGCGTCCTGCTCCTCCACCTGAGCGGAGTCGTCCGCGGGTTTCGGGAGGTCGCCGTCGGCCTCCTCGGCGGCGGGCGTCGCGCTCAGCACGGGCTCCCCCGGCCACAGGCCGACCGGAGCGGCAGGGGCACGGCGCGGCGCAGTGTCGGAGTCGCGGTCGCTCGAAGACGGTCCGGCCGCGTCGGCGGAGGAGGCCGACTCGCTCGCAACGCTCCGCTCCTCCGCTGACGCGTGGGCCTCGTCGGCTGCGGACTCAGCAGGACCGGACGTCCGCTCCGCGCGCGACTCCTCCACGGGAGGGACGGGGCGGGGCGAGTCGAAGATGCTCTTCAGGCGGCCGCCGCTGAGCTGCTGGAGCAGCCACTCGCTGCTGCCGACGGGACGCTCCGGCTCGGGTCGCTCCGGCTCGGCACGCTCCGGCTCGGAGGTCTCCGATCCGGCAAGCTCGGGCTCGCGGCCCTCCGGCTCGCGGCCCTCGGACCCGCGGCCCTCCGGCTCCGGGTGCTCGCCGCCTCCCGGGCCCCCGCCGCGTCCCCCCTCGTCGACCATCAGCTCAGGCCGAGGTCGGCCAGACCGATCGCGGCGAAGTACGGGTAGCCGGCGTCCTCGATGATCTCGCGGGCACCGGTCGCGCGGTCGACGACGACGGCGACTCCTGCGATCTCGGCGCCGACCTTCAGCAGGGCCTCGATCGCCTTCAGCGGCGAGCCGCCGGTGGTGGACGTGTCCTCGACGACGACGACGCGCTTGCCCTCGAGGTCGGGGCCCTCGACCTGCCGGCCGCGGCCGTGGTCCTTGGGCTCCTTGCGCACGACGAACGCGTCGTAGGCGAGACCGCGGGCGGCGCCCTGATGGAGGATCGCGGCGGCGATCGGGTCGGCTCCCATGGTGAGGCCGCCGACGGCGTCGACGCGCTCGATGGGCGCGATGAGGTCGAGCATGACCTGCCCGATCAGCGGCGCGACGCGGTGGTCGAGGCTCACGCGGCGCAGGTCGACGTAGTACGACGCCTTCTTGCCGCTCGTGAGGGTGAAGTCCCCGTGGAAGACGGCGTCGGAGCCGATGTACTCGATGAGCTGCTGGCGTGCGTCGGTCACGCGCCTACTCTACGGGGCGACCCCTCCCCCGCTCGGGAGCGCGCCCGCTGCGGCGTGCTCGCCCGCCTCGTCCCCTCCTCCGCGGAACTGGGTCATGTACAGCTCGTAGTAGGCGCCGCGCTGCTTTAGCAGCGCCTCGTGCGCGCCCTGCTCGACGATCCGGCCCGACTCCATCACCAGGATGGTGTCGGCGTCGCGGATCGTGGAGAGCCGGTGCGCGATGACGAACGAGGTCCGGTCGGTGCGCAGCGCGTTCATCGCGTGCTGCACGAGCAGCTCCGTGCGGGTGTCGACCGAGGAGGTGGCCTCGTCGAGGATCAGCAGCGACGGGTTCGCGAGGAACGCGCGCGCGATCGTGATCAGCTGCCTCTCGCCCGCCGAGACGCTGCCGCCGTCGGCGCCCAGCACCGTGTCGTAGCCGTCGGGCAGCTGGCGCACGAAGCGGTCGACCATGGTGGCCTTCGCCGCGTCGACGATCTCCTCGTCGGTCGCGTCCAGGCGCCCGTAGCGGATGTTCTCGCGGATGGTGCCCTGGAAGAGCCACGCGTCCTGCAGCACCATGCCCACGCGCGAGCGCAGATCGCCGCGCGCGAGGCTCGTGATGTCGACGCCGTCGAGCAGGATGCGCCCTCCGGTGAGCTCGTAGAAGCGCATGACCAGGTTGACCAGCGTGGTCTTGCCGGCGCCGGTCGGACCGACGATGGCGACCGTCTGCCCGGGCTGCGCCGAGAAGGTCAGGTCCTCGATCAGCGGCTGCTCCGGGTCGTACGAGAACGAGACGCCCTCGAACTCCACGTGGCCGTCGGTGCGCTGCGGGAGCGACGCGGTCGCCGTCTCCGGCTCCTGCTCCTCGGCGTCGAGCAGCTCGAACGTGCGCTCGGCCGAGGCGACGCCGGACTGCAGCATGTTCGCCATGCTCGCCAGCTGGGTCACCGGCTGGGTGAACTCGCGCGAGTACTGGATGAACGCGGTCGCGTCGCCGAGCGTCAGCTGACCGGAGGCGACCCGCAGGCCGCCGACCACGGCGATGAGCACGTAGGAGAGGTAGGAGACGAAGGTCATCGCGGGCATGATCATGCCCGAGACGAACTGGGCGCCGAACGAGGCGGTGTAGAGGCTGTCGTTGCGGCGGTCGAACTCCTCGAGCATCTCGCGGTCGCGGCCGAAGGCGCGGACGATCTCGAGCCCGGAGAAGGTCTCCTCGATGTGGCCGTTGAGCGCGCCCGTGTTCTTCCACTGGGCGGCGAAGAGCTTCTGGGAGCGGGCGCCGATCACGCCCGCGATCACGCCCGAGAGCGGGATCGAGATCAGCGCGATCAGCGCGAGCTGCCACGAGACGATGAACATCATCGCGGCGATGCCGATGATGGTGAGCACCGACTGCACCAGCTGCGAGAAGGCCTGCTGCAGCGCCGTCTGGATGTTGTCGACGTCGTTCGTGACGCGCGACATCACGTCGCCGCGCTGCCGGGTGTCGAAGAAGCGCAACGGGAGGCGGTTGAGCTTGGCCTCGATGTCCTGGCGGAGGTCGAAGACCACCCGCATCACGAGGCCGTTGAGGATGTAGCCCTGCGCCCACATGAGCACCGACGCGACGACGTACATCAGCAGCACGATGATGATCAGGCGGCCGAGGACCACGAAGTCGATGCCCGCGCCGGGCACGATGTCGGTCTTGGCCAGCATGTCGGCGAAGGTGCCGTTGCCCGAGGCGCGCTGCTGCTCGATGATCTGCTCGAGCGGGACGCCGGCGGGGAGCTGCGAGCCGATCACGCCGTTGAAGATCGTGTCCATCGCCTGCCCGAGGATCTTGGGCGCGATGACGGTGAGGACGACCGACAGCGAGACCAGGGCGACCACGAGGACCATCCGGGCGCGCTCGGGGCCGAGCAGCGAGAAGAGGCGCTTGGCCGAGGGCCAGAAGTTCTGCGCCTTGCGGGCGGGCGGCCCGTCCCCGAACATGCCGCCGTCGCCCTCGCCGGGCTCGAACTCGGGCTCGGGGGACGTCGTCTCCTCGGGGGCGGTGGTGTCGCGTGTGCGCGCCATCTCAGGACACTCCTTCGACGCTCAGCTGGGATTCGACGATCTCGCGGTAGGTCGCGTTCGTCTCGAGGAGCTCGTCGTGCGTGCCGCGGCCGACGACGCGGCCCGCGTCGAGCACGACGATCTGGTCGGCGTGGCGGATGGTCGACACCCGCTGGGCCACGATGATCACGGTCGCGTCGGTGGTGGCGTCGGCCAGCGACTCCCGCAGCCGCGCATCGGTCGCGACGTCGAGCGCCGAGAACGAGTCGTCGAACAGGTAGACCCGCGGCTTCGCGACGAGGGCGCGCGCGATGCAGAGCCGCTGGCGCTGCCCGCCGGAGACGTTGGTGCCGCCCTGCGAGACCGGCTCGTCGAGCCCGTGCTCCTTGCTCCGCACGAAGTCCTCGCCCTGGGCGATGCGCAGCGCCTCCCACAGCTCGGCGTCCGTCGCGTCGGGGCGGCCGAAGCGCAGGTTCGAGGCGATCGTCCCCGAGAAGAGGTAGGGGCGCTGGGGCACGAGCCCGATCACCTCGGCGAGCTGCGCCCGGTCGAGGGAGGAGACGGGCACGCCGTCGATCGTGACGGTGCCCTCCTGCGGGTCGAACAGGCGCGGCACGAGGCCGAGCAGGGTGGTCTTGCCAGCGCCGGTGGAGCCGACGACGGCCGTGGTGCGGCCCGGCTCCGCGACGATGTCGATGCCCGAGAGCACGGGGCGCTCGGCGCCCGGGTAGCCGAAGACGACCCCGGAGAACTCGACGCGGCCGCGCGCGGGCGTCGGGACTCCGCCCTCGGGCGTGGTGAGGCTGGTGCGGGCGTCGAGCACCTGCTGGATCCGCTCGGCGCAGACGACCGCGCGCGGGATCATCATCACCATGAAGACGCCCATCATCACGGCGGTGAGGATCTGGAGGAGGTACTGCAGGAACGCGGTGAGCGAGCCCACCTGCATCTGACCTGCGTCGACCCGCTGCCCGCCGAACCACAGCACGGCCGCGGTGGCCAGGTGCAGGATCATCATGATCGCGGGGAACATCAGCACGAAGATGTTGCCGACCTTGATCGACACCTCGGTGATCGCCGCGTTGGCCTTGCGGTACCGCTCGGACTCGAACGGCTCGCGCACGAAGGCGCGCACCACGCGGATGCCCGTGATCTGCTCGCGCAGCACGCTGTTGATCCCGTCGATCCGGTCCTGCATGAGGCGGAACAGCGGCAGCAGCAGGAACACCAGGAAGCCGACCACGACGAACAGCAGCGGCACCGACACCCAGACCAGCCAGGAGAGGCCGGCGTCCTCGCGCAGGGCGAAGACGATGCCGCCGACGCACATGATCGGCGCGGAGACCATGAAGTTGAGGGTCATCAGCACGAGCATCTGCACCTGCTGCACGTCGTTCGTGCCGCGGGTGATCAGGGTGGCCGTGCCGAAGCCGCCGACCTCGAGCCCGCTGAGCGAGTCGACGCGGCGGTAGACGTCGCGGCGCAGGTCGCGGCCGACGGACATGGCGGTGCGGGCGCCGAAGTAGACGGCTCCGATCGCCGCGGCGACCTGCACGACGCAGACCCCGAGCATGGTCATGCCGGTGCCCCAGATGAAGTCGGTGTCGCCGCGGCCGATGCCCTGGTCGATGATCTCGGCGTTGAGGCTCGGCAGGTAGAGCGCGGCGAGCGTCGCGACGAGCTGCAGCACGACGACGGCGGCCACCCAGCGCGCGTAGGGCTTCGCGTAGGCGGAGGCGAGGCGGAGCAGGATCATGGGTCCTCCGGAGGGGCGGAGCAGGAGCGGGAGGGGAGTGGACCGGGCTGGGGAGCGCGGAGCGCCGGGGAGCCCGTCGGGCCCGCACGGCGCGGGCGGCGGCGGCGTCCGGACGACACGAACGGCCGGTCGGGACGGCGCTAGACAACCATCGACCACCGACACCGGTTCCGCAATCCGCCGAGGGGATGACTCCCCCGGCCCGCGGCCGCCGGGACGCGCGGAGGACGCGCAGGAGACGTGTCGGCGGCGGCTCCTACACTTCCAGGATGCGCATCGCCACCTGGAACGTGAACTCCATCCGGGCCCGCACCGGCCGCGTCGTCGACTGGCTCGTGCGCGAGGACGTGGACGTCCTCGCCATGCAGGAGCTCAAGTGCAAGCCCGAGCAGTTCCCGCACGAGGCCTTCGCCGACGCCGGGTACCACGTCGAGATGGTCGGGCTCAGCCAGTGGAACGGCGTCGGCATCGCCTCGCGCCTGCCGATGGAGGACGTGCAGGTCGGCTTCCCGGGCATGCCCGGCTTCGCGAAGGAGGCGGCGGCCGACGGCTCCTACCCGCTCGAGGCCCGCGCGATCGGCGCGACGGTCGACGGCGTGCGCGTCTGGAGCCTCTACGTTCCGAACGGCCGCGCGGTCGACGACCCGCACTACCTCTACAAGCTCGAGTGGCTCGCGGCCCTCGAGGCGAGCACCCGCGAGTGGCTGGCCGCCGAGCCCGACCTGCCGCTCGCCCTGGTCGGCGACTGGAACGTCGCGCCGCTCGACAGCGACGTGGGCGATCCGAGCCTCGGCCCCGGATCCACGCACGTCTCGATCCCCGAGCGCGCCGCCTTCGCCGCCTTCGAGGACGCGGGCCTGCGCGACGTCGTCCGCCCCCTCGTGCCCGAGGGCTACACCTACTGGGACTACAAGCAGCTCCGCTTCCCGCGCAACGAGGGGCTGCGGATCGACTTCGTGCTCGGCTCCCCCGCGTTCGGCGAGCTCGTCACCGGCGCCTCGATCCACCGCGACGAGCGCAAGGGCGACGCCCCGAGCGACCACGTCCCGGTGGTGGTCGACCTCGACCTCGAGACGACCCTCGACGACGACCGCCCGATGATCTTCTGACCATGGCCTCGTCGAAGAAGAAGCGCGCGCGGGCCGAGGCCGCCTCGGCCGGCGCCTCCCGCCCCGCCGCCCGACCCGCGACGGCGCGCCCTGCGACCGCCCGCCCCGCGACCGCCCGCCCCGGAGCCGCGCACGACGAGTTCCGGTCCGACGCCTATGGCTCGGTGGGCGAGATCATCGCCGCCGGGAAGCCGCGCCGACGCCGCTGGGACCTCGTGCTCTCGATCCTCGGCTGCCTCGCCCTCGGCCTGCTCACGATCGTGCTCGGCTACCTCGCCGCGATCCTCTCGGTCTTCCCCGCGCAGTGCGAGGGCCAGAACTTCGCCTGCGACTTCGACCGGATCGACTGGGGCGTCTCGATCGCGCTGATCGGGCCGCCCGCGCTGACGCTGATCGCCGTGGCCGTGACGGTCGTGCGCTACCTCGTGGGCCGTCGCGCGTTCCTCGTGCCGGTCATCGGGTTCGTGCTCTGCATCGCCACCGCGTTCCTCGCCTCCTCGCTCGTGACGAGCTCGATCCCCGGTTCGGCGCTGGTCTAGCACTTACCCGGGGGGCGCGTCAGCGGTCGGAGCGGTCGGCGCTGGTCCAGCACCGACCCGGGGGGCGCGTCAGCGATCGGCGTGCTCGGCGCTGGTCCAGCACCGACCCGGGGGCGCGTCAAGGCGAGGTCAGCCGCAGGCGGGCTCGTCGTTCAGCGTCACCGCGGTGGGGTTGATCATCGGGGTCACCCGCACGGCCTGGTCGCCGAAGCCGGAGGCGTCGCCGGCGCTGAACTGCACGTCGAACGTCTCGGATTGGCCGGGCGAGAGCTGCACGGCGACCTTCGAGACGGGACGGCCGAGGTCGTCGAGGCTCTCGGGTCCGTACCCCGTGCCGTCGGCCCAGGCCGCGCTCGACACCGTGGTCCCGGGAGGGCCGTAGACGTAGATGTTGGTGACGAAGTCGCCCAGGGGGTACGCACCGCGCCCGCCGGCCGCGGCGACGTAGCCGGGCAGCGTCCGAGCGATCGCCTTCGAGATCGTGTTGGTCACGGTGACGGAGGTGGTGAAGACCGCGCCGGAGGCGGCGCACCGGCCCGCGCTCGACTGCGTGACCGCCGTGCTCAGGTAGTAGTCCATCTTCGAGCCGCCCGAGGCGTCCTGGAAGAACACTCCGGTGGTCGTGCCGTCGGTCGTCGTCTGCGGCAGGACCCCCGCGATCGGCGTGGGCGCGAGGAGCGCCTGCTCGTCGGCGTCGGAGCTGTAGGCGAGGATGCGGCTCTCGTCGACCGCCTTCACGATCGCCGGGAGCATCTTCGTCGGCTCCATCTCCCCGCCGAGGATCTTGCCCAGGACCGTCGCGCTCGCCTCCGAGAAGAACTCGTCGGTGCGCTCGGCCACGACCGACTCCGGGTAGCGGAAGTAGACCTCGTTGAGCAGGGTCGAGACGGTGTTCTCGCTCGTGAGGACCGTGCCGTCGGTGAGGGTCACCGGCCCGGTCGAGCCGAGGAGGTAGGAGAGGGCGACGGGGTCGATCGCGAGGACGCCGTCGATCCTCTGCTCGGGGAACTTCTGCGCCCAGAACTGTGAGGCGATCGAGGCGGCCGTCGGGAAGTCGGGGCGGCTGGTCGAGACGTTGAAGGTCGTCGCCATGTTCTCGCCGATGGTGTCGAGCGCGCTCTGGTCGACGGTGACGGGCGCCAGACCGCGGAAGTCGCCGCTGCCCAGCTGACGGCCGATCGAGATCGCGCCGCCGTCGACGTCGAGCTGCATCACCGACGACGCGCCGCCGCCCAGAGCCTGCGACTCCGCCAGGTTCTGGAACATCACCAGGTAGTGGCGCGGGCCGGAGGCTCCGAGGGAGTCGGGGAGGATCGCGGTGAGCGGCTCGACCTGCTCCATCGCCGCGGTGGCGGTGGCCAGCTGCGGAGTGAAGGAGTCGAGCGCGGAGGCGACCTGCGGCACCAGCGCACCGCGGTCGATGCCCTCGACGCGGGTCTGCGCCGCGTCGACGACCTCCTTGGCGACGGTGATCTTCTGCGAGAGCTCGGTGATCGCCGCGAGGTCGACCCTGCCGTCGACGGGCTTGAGGATGTCGAGCGAGGTCGTGGAGAGCGGCGTGACGATCCGGCCGGAGACGTCGTCGGCGATCTCGGTCGCGGCGCGGACCGCGGACAGGTTCGGCCCGAGGACGGGCACCACCTCCATCACCCGCCACACCGGGTCCTCGGTCTCGTCGCGCGCCTCGCCGGTGAGGGTCGCGATCCGGCCCGCGGTCTCCTCCGCTCCGGAGGTGTCGAACGTCGTCAGCCTGTCCGTCACCTGCGACACCAGCGGGATCGCCTCGGTCAGCTTGTCGCGGACGGTCATCGCCTTGTCGTAGGTGCGCACGCCGAGGAGCACCGCGACGACGGCGCCGATCAGCAGGACCAGGAGGACGATCAGCGTGATCCAGAGGCCGCGACGGCGGCGCGGCCTGCCGCGGGTGGAGCGGTCGGCGGACGTGGTGGTGCTCATTCGAGAGAGCCTAAGCGACGGTCGGCGGAGTGCGACCGGGCCCGCGCCACCGGCCCCGTCCCAGGACGAGGGACACGCGATGCGGATGCGCGGGCCGTCAGGCGCCTCCGCCGGGACCGAGCGGGAGGCGGAATGCTGCTCCGCTCAGCCCAGCAGGAGGGACACCCCGATGAGCACGGGCACCGCGGCGACCGTGGTCACGAGGGCCGTGTCGCGGGCGACGGCGACGCCCCGGTCGTAGCGCGAGGCGAAGGTGAAGATGTTCTGCGCGGTCGGCAGCGCGGCGGTCACCGTCACCACGAAGAGGTGCTCGGAGTCGAGGTGGAACGCGAAGCGCCCCAGCAGCAGCGCGACCGCCGGCATCACCAGCGACTTGAGGACGGACGCGACCACCACCTCGACCCGCGCCGGCCCCGCCTCCAGCGGCCGCTGCCCGCGCAGCGACATCCCGAAGGCGATCAGCACCAGCGGGATCGACGCGTTGCCGATGATCGAGAACGGCTGCAGCACGGGCGCGGGCAGCTCGACGCCGGTGAGTGCGACGACGAGGCCGAGGGCGGAGGCGATGATCATCGGGTTCCGCAGCGGCTGCGTGAGGATCGCGCCGACCGAGGTCCGCCCGCTCGTCGAGACGTCGAGCAGCGTCAGGATCGTCGGCGCGAGGACGATCAGCTGCAGGAGGAGCGTCGGGGCCACCCACTGCGGATCGCCCAGCACGTAGATGGCGACCGGCAGCCCGATGTTGTTGGCGTTGACGTAGGAGGAGGCCGCGGTCCCGATCACCGTCTCCGGCAGCGGGCGGGGGAAGAGCAGCCGCGAGGCCAGCACGTAGAGCAGGGCGACGGTCAGCACCGTCAGGAGCGAGACGAGCAGGAACGAGGAGAAGAGGACGGAGACGTCGGCCCGCGACAGCACGGTGAACAGCAGCGCCGGCGTCGTGACGAAGAAGGCGATCCGCGACAGGATCAGCCGGCTCTCGGGCGGGACGATCCGGAACCGCGCGATCAGGTAGCCGACCGCGATGACGACCCCGATGATCGAGAAGCCGGTGAGCACGCCCTCCACGCCGCCGCCTCCCCGCCGCGGCCCGTCCGCTGTCGCGCCTCCACCCTAGGCAGTGGCCGGGCGTTGCAGCGTCGGCGGGACGCGCCTACGGTGTGCGGCATGCCGCATCTCGAGGTCCCCGGCGCGAGCCTCCACTGGGAGGCGGACGGCCACGCCTCCGCGCCCGCCCTGCTGCTCGTGCACGCGGGCATCGCCGACCTGCGGATGTGGGACCCGCTCGTCCCCGACCTCTCCCGCGACCGGCTGGTGGTCCGCTACGACGTCCGCGGCGCGGGCGGAACGAGCACGGAGGACGTGGAGTACGACCCGCGCCGGGACGCCCTGGACGTGCTCGACCACCTCGGCGTCGAGCGCGCGGTGGTCGTCGGCTGCTCGCGGGGCGGAACGCTCGCGCTCGACCTGGCGCTCGAGCATCCGGAGCGGGTGACCGGCCTGGTCGTGATCGCGCCGGGCCTGGCGGGCTTCGACTACCCCGCGCTGACGGCGGAGGAGGAGCGGCGCTTCGGGGAGGTCGAGGCGCTGGAGCTCGCGGGCGAGCGGGAGGCCGCGGCGATCGTCGAGGCGGAGCTCTGGGCCGTGGGTCCCGACCGCTCCGCGGACGACGTCGCTCCGGAGTTCCTCGCGCGGGTCCGGGAGCTCGCGCTCACGGGCGTCGGCCACGAGGAGGAGGCCCCCCGCCCGATCGAGCCCTCCGGGCCGGCGGGCGAGCGGCTCGGGGAGATCGCCGTGCCGACCCTCGTCGTGGCGGGCGCGCACGACCTCTCGGAGTCGCTGCCGGTCTGCGAGCACCTCGCCGCCGAGGTGAGCGGTGCCGAGCTGCACGTGCTCGAGGACGCGGCGCACCTGCCCGGCCTCGAGCACCCGGAGGAGTTCCTCGCGGTGCTGCGGCCGTGGCTGGAGCGCCACGGGATCTGATCAGGCCACGGCGGCCAGGTCGAACGCCCAGTCCACGTAGAGCTCCGGCGGCTCGCCCTGCTCGACGAGGTCGATCCGGTCGAAGCCGGCCTCGACGCAGGTCGCGCCGGCGTCCAGGTCGCTCTCCGCCACGAAGGCGTGCACGAAGCGGGGCACGGGGAACGCCGCCGCCTCCTCGAGCAGCATCCGCACGGAGGCCGCGGTGATGCCGCGGGCGTGCGGAGCGATGCTCCACGCCGCCTCGTAGGCGACGACGCCGCGCGAGCAGCCGTACCAATAGCCGATGGAGCCGACGGAGAGTCCGTCCAGCTCGACCACGTAGAAGAACGCGTCGCCGTCCGCCCAACCGCGCAGGTAGCGGTCGTGGCGCACGAGGATCTCGCTCTCGCTCTCGAGTCCGCCGCCCGCGTGCGCGAGGGTGTCGCGCAGGACGGAGGCGTCCGCCTGCGGCCAGGGGAGCAGGCGGAGGTTCTCGGGGTGGTGGTCGATGCTGGCTGTTCTCTGGTCGCTTCCGGGTTCGGGTCCCGTCACGCGCTCCGATCCTCTCTCTCAGGATGGCTCGCCGATCGAGCGCGCCGCCAGGGTGTTCGGCGCGCCTGTCCGATCGGATGTCTCCGCACTCGGGATGCGGACACGGTGTCGCCCCATTTTCGACCCGATCAGGGGAGGGAAACGGAAGCGGTGAGGAATCTAGCCCCGGACGGGGGGTGGCACCTGCACAACACCTGGGCAGCCGCTGACCGCGGGGCCTCCGAGGGGCGGCGGAGACGTGCGCCCGCCCCCGCGAGATCGCCGCTTCGCTCCGCTGAGACGCAAGAAAAGCGCGCGCACGAGCCCATACGCTCGGAGTCGGAGCGCGTTCCGCTCCTGCAGCCCCGTATCACCAGCGTGAGGAGGATCACCATGTCGCAAGCCGTGCAGAGCACCGTCGTCGGAGAACCCGAGGTCGTCGAGGACCGCGTGGAGGAGTCCGCCGCCTGGCTCGACCTGAAGGCGGCCGCCGCCGCGCTGCAGCCGCTCCAGTCCCAGGACGGCTCGCTCGCCGGGCCCGAGAGGCTCGAGGAGGCGCGCACCCTCGTCGAGCGGATCGTCGCCGGCGTCCGCACCCTCGCCCCCGCGTTCCCGCACGACGCCGCGTACCTCGACGCGCTGGTCGTCGACCTCGAGCGCTGGAGCGCCGACGGCCTCGGCCTGCCGGACTTCCTCGACTCGCTCACCGCGTTCCAGCCGCAGCTCGAGCGCGTCGACGGCCGCCGCCACCTCGTCGTCTTCCCCATGTACACCCAGAACGGCAGCCGCGACCGCCACGTCGAGGCCGTCCTCGTCGAGGTCGTCTGGCCGCGGTTCGTCGCCGAGCTGGAGGCGGGGGACTACTCCAACGCCCTCTTCGTGCCCGTGCGCTTCGTCGACTTCACCGCCGGCTACGACACCGACAGCGCCGTGCTGTTCCCCGAGACGGTCGCGATGCGCTCCGTCCCGTCCTTCACCTGGGGCGCGATCTTCGCCGACCGCGAGGCGGCCCGGTTCCGCCGCGTCGTCACGGAGGCGGCCCGGATCACCCGTCTCGAGCTCCCGGAGGACGCGCAGCGCCTGCTGGCCGACCAGCGCCTGGCGGAGGAGTCCTTCGTGATGTGGGACCTCATCCACGACCGCACCCACATGCGCGGCGACCTGCCGTTCGACCCGTTCATGATCAAGCAGCGGATGCCCTTCTTCCTCTACTCGCTGGAGGAGCTGCGGTGCGACCTCACCGCCTTCCGCGAGGCCGTCGCCATCGAGCGCCGCCTCGGCGCGCTCGACCGCCGCGACGACGAGGAGGAGGCGCTGGCCGAGCGCTCGCGCTTCGTGCAGTACGCGATCCTGTTCGACCGGCTCTTCCGCTTCCCGCTCACCGGGTCGCGGGTGCGCAACTACGACGGCCTCGGCGGCCAGCTGCTCTTCGCCTGGCTGCACCAGCACGGCGTCCTGCACTGGACCGACACCCGGCTGGCGTTCGAGTGGGACGGCGTCGCCGACGTGGTCGTCGCCCTCTCGGACGCGATCGACGAGCTCTACTGGCGCTCGATCGACCGGCCGAAGACGGCGCACTGGCTGGCCGCGCACGAGCTGATCGCGGCCACTCTCACTCCGCACCCCGCCTCCGCCTGGGCCCGCGGGCTCCCGGACGAGGTGCTGCTCGGCGCCCCGCGCGGCCTCACCGACGCGGTGCTGGACGACGAGTTCCCGCTGTCGATGTTCTACGAGGCCCTCGGGAGGAAGATGGGCGACGTCATCGCCTCGACCCGGGGCATCACCGGCCGGGACTGACGTCGCGCCCGGGAGGCGGCGGGGTGCGCTCCTCCGCCTCCCGGGGCCCCGTCCGACCGGCGTCGGTTAGCGTGGGGCGCATGCCCTCAGGTGACGGAGCCGCGGACCCGCTCGATGCGGGCTGGATCCGGCGAGCGCCGAGCCGGGCCGGATACGTGCGCGACGCGGTCACCGCGGGGATCCTGCTGGTGGCGACGGTCGTCTCCGTCGCGCTGTACTCCTCGGCGGGATTCCCGGACGCGGCGCACCCCGTCGTCAGCGCCCACTGGGCCGTCCTGATGACCCTTCCCCTCGCGCTGCGCCGCCGGTTCCCCGCGAGCGTGGCGGCCGGACTCTCCGTCGTCTACGCGCTCGGGATCGTGCTCCAGGTGCCGGAGTCGCTCTTCGGCCAGATCTGCCTGTTCCTCGCGCTCTACACGGTCGGCGCGTGGGGCCGGAACCGGCGCACGGCGCTCGTCGTCCGAGTGGCGATCGCGGTCGGGATGCTGGGCTGGCTGCTCACCACCCTCGCCACGGGCGAGTACTTCGGCAGCTCCGTGCCGGTCGACGACTCCCCCGGCCTGCTCTCGCCCTACGCGGCGGAGTCGGCCCTCGCGGTCGTCTCGAACCTGCTCTACTTCGGCAGCGCCTACGTCTTCGGCGAGGCGTCGTGGCAGTCGGCCCGCCGGCTGGAGGCGCTCGAGACGCGCACGGCCGAGCTCGACGACGAGCGGGAGCGCTCCTCGCGGCAGGCCGTGTCCTCCGAGCGGCTGCGGATCGCGCGCGAGCTGCACGACGTGGTCGCGCACCACGTCAGCGTGATGGGCGTGCAGGCGGGAGCGGCGCGGCGGGTGCTGGCGCGGGATCCGGAGCGGGCGGCAGCATCGCTCAGCGCCATCGAGGGCGACGCGCGCTCGGCGATCGAGGAGCTGCACCGCATCCTGGTCGCGCTGCGCGCCGAGGACGCGGTCCCGAATCCGCTCACCGACGCCGCGTCCACCCGCGGGGTGGCCCAGCTCGAGGAGCTGGTCGCGGCGTCCAGCGGATCGGGCCTGCCCACCGTCTTCCTCACCCTCGGCACGCCCCGCGAGATCCCCGCGACGGTGGGGCTCAGCCTCTACCGCATCGCGCAGGAGTCGCTCACGAACGTCCGCAAGCACGCGGGGCGCGGCGCGCACGCCGAGGTGCGCCTCCGCTACGCCCCCGACGCGGTCGAGCTCGAGATCGCCGACGACGGCGGGTCCGGCCCGCACCCGAGCGCTCCCGCCTCCTGCGGACTGGGGCACACCGGCATGAGCGAGCGCGCGGCCGCGGTCGGCGGCTGGATCGAGATGGGGCCGAGGGGCGGAGGGTACCTCGTGCACGCCCGGGTGCCGCTGTCCCCCGTCCGGGCGAGCGTGCCGGACGCCGACGACCCGGTACCGTCGTCGGAGACGTCGCGGGGGCGTCAGGAGCGAGCGAGCGGGGGCCGCCCATGACCGAGCACGTGCGCGTGCTGCTCGTCGACGACCAGGAGCTCGTCCGCGTGGGCTTCCGCATCATCCTCGAGTCGGAGCCGGGGATCGAGGTGGTCGGCGAGGCCCGCACCGGTCTCGAGGCCCTGCAGCGCGCCTCCGAGCTGCGCCCCGACGTGATCTGCATGGACGTGCAGATGCCCGGGCTCGACGGCCTGGCCGCGACCCGCGAGATCGTGGCCGACCCGCGCCTGTGCTCGCGGGTGCTCATCCTCACCACCTTCGACCGCGACGACTACCTCTTCGAGGCGCTCTCGGCCGGCGCCAGCGGGTTCCTGCTCAAGAACGCGTCGCCGGAGGAGCTGGTCGAGGCCGTGCAGGTGGTCGCCCGCGGCGACGCGATGCTCGCCCCCGACGTCACCCGGCGCGTGATCGAGCGGTTCGCGTCCGTGCCCGAGCACACGCCGGCCGCGGCCGAGCACTCCGGAGTGGCCGACCTGACGGACCGCGAGCGGGAGGTGCTCGTGCACCTGGCGCGGGGCTGGTCGAACGCCGAGATCGCGGCCGAGCTGTTCGTGGGCGAGGCGACCGTGAAGACGCACGTCTCGAAGATCCTGATGAAGCTCGGCGTGCGCGACCGGATCCAGGCGGTCGTGTTCGCCTACGAGCACGGGATCGCGGTACCGGGGCGCCCCTGAGCGGTCGGCCGGGCGGTCAGCGCCGGGACTGGCTCGAGGCCGGGCGCGGCGGGGTGCGGCGGACGAACTCCATCCGGATCTCCGGCACGATCTTCCGGTCGAGCACGACCGTCATGTAGCGGCCGTCGACGCGGGCGCCGATCGCGACCACGTCCGGATCGGTGTCCACGCGGTAGCCGCGCAGCGCCTCCCCGTCCACGATCACCGGGACGCCCCGCACGACGTCCTCGTCGCGGAGGGCGGCGGCGACCACCGGCATCCCGCCGCGGCGGCTGCGCACGCGGCCCGGGAAGGTGTTGCGGAGCACGTCGCCCATGTGGGCCGCGAGGCGGGACTCCAGGGGCCGGCTGCGCTCGGAGGGGATCGGCACGGAGGTGCGGACCGCCTCCCAGAGCACCGGGTACCGCATCCGCGTCACCTGGTCGACCATCCACGGCGGCAGGTGGTCGTTCTCGGCGCGCTCGATCGCGCGCTTCTGCTCGGGGGACAGCGGGACGTGGTTGACGGGGTCGGCGCGGTTGCGCGGGTTCTTGTAGAACGAGTACGAGAGCGAGATCTCGACGAAGCGGCCGAGCGCCATCGTCTGCGCCGCGGCGAACTCCTCCAGCCTCGGCTGGGGCGCGAACGCGAGGACGGGATCGCCGAAGCGAGCCGCGATCTCGTCCACCCCGGGAGGGGCGGGCATGTCGCGGACAGCTCCCGTCGTGTCCATGCGCATACGTCAAGAGTGGCCTGCCTCCCAGCCGATACCAACTTCTTGACGGAGATCGGCTTTCGGGTCGTCGTCCTTTCACCTGCCCGAAACATGCGGGAGGCAGGAGGGGTGTCTCGGCGGGCGCCTCCGGGGCTCCTCCGGGCGGCGGGCTGCGAAGATGGAGGGATGAGCGCTCTGCACGATCCCGACGTCCGCGGCTTCGCCTCCGACAACTACTCCGGAGTGCACGACGAGGTCCTCGCCGCGATCGCCGCGGCCAACGGAGCGCACCAGATCGCCTACGGCGAGGACGTCTACACCGAGCGCCTGCAGGAGGCGTTCCGCCGCGAGTTCGGCGAGCAGGCCCAGGCCTTCCCCGTCTTCAACGGCACGGGCGCCAACGTCACCGGCCTGCAGTCGATGCTGCCGCGGTGGGGCGCCGTCGTCTCGGCGGGCACCGCGCACATCACCTCCGACGAGGGCGGAGCGCCGGAAAAGGTCGGCGGGATCAAGATCCTCACGGTCCCCACGCCCGACGGCAAGCTGACCCCGGCGCTGGTCGACCAGGAGGCGTGGGGCTTCGGCGACGAGCACCGCGCCCAGCCGCTCGTGGTCTCGATCACCCAGTCCTCCGAGCTCGGCACCGTCTACACCCCGGAGGAGGTGCGCGCGCTCGCCGACCACGCGCACGGCCTCGGCATGCGGCTGCACATGGACGGGGCGCGCATCGCGAACGCCGCGGCCGCCCTCGGCCTGCCCCTGCGCTCCTTCACGACCGACGCAGGCGTCGACGTGCTCTCGTTCGGCGGCACCAAGAACGGCATCCTGCTCGGCGAGGCGATCGTCGTGCTCGACCCGGCGGCCTCGACCGGGCTGACCTTCCTCCGCAAGACCAACATGCAGCTGTCCTCCAAGATGCGCTTCATCTCGGCGCAGCTGCTCGCCCTGCTCGGCGACGGCGGCGAGGAGGAGCCCCTGTGGCTCCGCTCGGCCCGGCACGCGAACGCCATGGCGGCGCGCCTGCGCTCGGGGCTCGAGGAGGCGATCGCCGCCGGCCGGATCACCGGGCTCGAGTTCACGCAGCAGACCCAGGCCAACGCGGTGTTCGCGACGCTGCCGCCCGGAGTCGCGGACCGGCTCCGCGCCGCCTACCGCTTCTACGACTGGAACCCGGCGACCGGCGAGGTCCGCTGGGTCTGCTCCTTCGACACGACGGAGGACGACATCGACGCGTTCACGGCCGCGATCGAGCGCGAGCTGGCCGCGTGAGGGCCCGCCTCCCGCGCCTGGCGACGGTCGGCGCCGCGCTCGCCGTTCTCGTCGCGCTGACGGGCTGCACGTCGGCCGAACGCTCGGACGTCGCGGCCACCCCGTCGGCGTCCGAGACCGCCGCTCCGACTCCCTCCGCGACTCCGACGCCCTCGCCCACGCCCACGGCCTCGACCCGCCTGGGCTGCGACTCCCTCCTCCCCGCCACGCGGGCGGCCTCGGCGCTGGGGGTCTCCCGCAGCGCTCTCGAGGGCAGCCGCGAGGTGACGACGCGCTCCTCGGGCGAGCTGATCCGCGAGGCCGCGGAGGAGAACGGCGGAGTGCTCCGCTGCGCCTGGTACGACGAGGACGCCTCGATCACCGCGGCCGCGGTCGACGACGCCGCCGAGGCCTTCGCCGGCCGTCCGGGCCCGCGCCTCGAGACCGCCGTCGAGGCCTACGGCTCCTGCACCGACGGCAGCTGCGACCTGGACCTGCTCGCCGGCGCCACCTGGGTGACGCTGCAGCTGCGCGGCGCCCCCGCGGCCGTCGACCTCGCCGCGCTGGCGACCGGCACCGCCTCCGCCGCGCTCGGCACCCTCGACGAGCCGGTCACCGCGACGGCGCCCGTCTGCACCGAGGTCCTGACGGCCGAGCAGCTGTCCGGTGCCGCCGGTCTCGCGCAGGCGACCGCGGGGACGGGGACCGGGACGCCGACCACCGCGTCGGCCGCTGCCGCCGCCCGGGCCGGGTACGCCTCCTGCAGCTGGAGCGACGCCTCCAGCGCCGCCTACTCGGGCGTGACGGTCGACGCGCTCCCGAACGGCGACGACGGCTGGCGGAACCTCTCGCTGACCTCGGGCCTGGCGATCCCGCTCGAGCCGCTCGACGGCTTCGGCGAGAAGGCCCTCACCGGCTGCGCGGCGGGCGTCTGCGAGATCGACGCGCTCGCCGACGACGTGTGGTGGCGCGTGACCGTCACCGGCGACGCGGCGACGGCCGAGGCCGTCGCCCGCGCCGTGCTCGCGAACGCCTGACCCGCGGCGCCCCGCTCCTCCTCCGCGAGCGGGTCAGCGCCAGTACTCGTACCAGGACGACTCGCGGCAGCCGAGGGACGCGTAGAGGCGGCGGGCGCCGGCGTTCTCGGCGAGCACCTGGAGCCAGAAGCGCGCGACGCCCCGGCCGGACGCGTCCTCGAGGAGGGCGCGGACCACGGCGGAGGCGAGCCCGCGGCGCCGGGCGTCCGGGCGGGTCGCCAGGGCGAAGAGGCCGCCCCAGAGCTCGCCGTCCGGCGCCGTGACGAGCGCGAGGCGGCCGGTCGCGGCCGGGCCGTCCCCGTCGACGGCGAGAGCGTAGGAGGAGGGGCAGCCCGCGAGGATGCGCTCGGCGACCGCACGCTCCTCCGCTCCACCGCGACCGTCCACCGACCACCAGAGGGCGAGCCAGTCCTCGTCGGGAGCCGGGGCGAGCCGGACGCGAGGCCGCGGCGCGGATATCGGCGGCGCGGATACCGGCGGCGCGGATACCGACGGCGCGGACAGGGCGGCGAGCGCCTCCTGCACCGAACCCGTCAGCACGAGCGTCCGGTCGATCGGCGCGGCGCCCCGCTCGGCGAGCAGCCCGGTCAGACCGGCGGGGCTCGGCGGCCCGATCTGCACGAGGGGCGCGATCCCGTGCTCGCGGGCGAACGCCTCCGCCGCGTCGAGCGCCGCCTCCTGGTCGACGACGTCGCCGGACGCGAGCACCGAGTTCGCGCGCTTGGTGACTCCTGCGGAGGCGCGCAGCTCCCACGCGCCGAGGGGGCGCCGCACGAGCGCGGGCCAGGCGTCGGCGGCGAGGCGGTCGAGCAGGCGCGGATCCATCGGGCCACGGTAGCGGGAGCGGCGCCGGAGCCCTGTGGACGCCCCCGGAAACGGCTCCGGCCCGCAGGATCCGCCGCGGACGAGCCGAGCGGGATCCTGCGGGCCGGAGGCCGTGGAGGGACGAGCCCTACATGTTGATCATGTGCCCCTTGAGGCCGTGGAAGCCCTCCTGCAGCGCCTCTGACAGCGTCGGGTGGGTGTGCACGTTCCGGGCCAGCTCGGTCGCGGTGAGGTCCCACTTCTGGGCGAGCGTGAGCTCGGGGAGCAGCTCCGAGACGTCCGGGCCGATCATGTGGGCGCCGAGGAGCTCGCCGTACTTCTTGCTCGCGATGAGCTTCACGAAGCCGGTGGGCTCGCCGAGGCCGTGGGCCTTGCCGTTCGCCATGAAGGGGAAGGTCGAGACGGTGATCTCGTGTCCCTCGTCCGTCGCCTGCTTCTCGGTGAGGCCGAAGGAGGCGATCTGCGGCTGGCAGAACGTCGCGCGCGGCATCATCCGGTAGTCGCCCAGGGTCTGGGTCTCGGCACCGGCGAGGGTCTCAGCGGCGACGACGCCCTGCGCCTCCGCGACGTGCGCGAGCTGCAGCTTCGCGGTGACGTCGCCGATGGCGTAGATGTGCGGCACGTTGGTGCGCATGTGGTCGTCGATCGCGATCGCGCCGCGCTCGGTGAGCTCGACACCCGTCTTCTCGAGGCCGAAGCCCTCGGTGCGGGGGACCCAGCCGATCGACATGAGCACCTTGTCGACCTCGAGGGTCGACTGCGTGCCGTCCTTCGCGGTGTAGGTGACCGTGACGTAGCCGTCCTTGTCGACGACCGACTCGACCTTGGTCGAGGTCAGGATCTCGACGCCGAGCTTCTTGTACTGCTTCTGGATCTCCTTGGAGACGTCCGGGTCCTCGTTGGGGAGGGCGCGGTCCATGAACTCGATGATCGTCACGTCGACGCCGTAGTTCTTGAGGACGTAGGCGAACTCCATGCCGATCGCGCCCGCGCCCACGATGGCCATCGTGTCGGGGAGCTCGCGGGTCATGATCTGGGTCTCGTAGGTGACGACGTTCTCGGAGAGCTCGACGCCGGGGAGGAGGCGGACGCTCGCGCCGGTCGCGATGATCGCGTCGTCGAAGGTCAGCGACTCCGTGCCGCCCTTGCTCAGCTGCACGTCGAGGCCCTGCGGGCCGGTGAAGGAGCCGACGCCGTCGAACTCGGCGATCTTGTTCTTCTTCATCAGGAAGTGGACGCCCTTGGTGCGGCCGTCCGCGACCGAGCGGCTGCGGTCGAACGCCGCGCCGAAGTCGAACGAGACGTCGCCCGAGATGCCGAACTGCTTCGCCTGGGTGTGGAAGAGGTGGGCGAGCTCCGCGTTGCGCAGCAGCGCCTTGGACGGGATGCAGCCGACGTTGAGGCAGACACCGCCCCAGTACTGCTTCTCGACGACGGCGACGGACTTGCCGAGCTGGGCGGCGCGGATCGCGGCCACGTATCCGCCGGGGCCTGCCCCCAGGACGACGACGTCGAAGTGCTGGGCCATGGATGATCCTCCAGAGTCGTGGATGGTGGTGCGCGGGGTGACCACGCCGTCTCCCACCGTACCGTTCCGGGGCTCGGAGGCGGCCCGCTCCTCCGTGGGCGAACGCGCGTGCGGGCGCCTGCCGTGCGCGCGCGGGAATGCCCGCGGGGCGGGGACGGTTGGGCTCCACGGGCGACGGAGCCCCTCCCCCAGTCCCCCGCACGGAAGAAGCCCCGCGATGTCCGCCACCGCCTCCCGCACCGCCAGCACCAGCGCCCCGATCCTCGACGTCCTCGCGGAGCGCTGGAGCCCCCGCTCCTACGACGCGTCCGCGACCGTCTCCGACGAGACCCTCGCGTCCCTCCTCGAGGCCGCGCGCTGGTCCCCGTCCGCCAGCAACTCGCAGCCGTGGCGCTTCATCGTCGCCCGCCGCGGAACCGACGAGTTCGACCGCATCGTCGCGACGCTCGCCGGCTTCAACGGCGCCTGGGCCGGCTCCGCCGCCGTCCTGGTCGTCGCGCTGGCCGAGACCATCGACTCCGAGGGGAAGCCGCGCCCCTGGGCCGTCTACGACCTCGGCCAGTCGATCGCCCACCTCAGCGTCCAGGCGCACCACGAGGGCCTGCACGTGCACCAGATGGCCGGCTTCGACAAGGACGCCGTCCGCGCCGCGTTCGGCGTCGACGAGCGCTTCGACCCGGTGACGATCGCCGCGGTGGGAGTCGCGGCCGACGCCGACGCGCTGGCGAACGAGACCCTCCGCGAGCGCGAGACCGCGCCGCGCACCCGCCTGCCCCTCGAGGAGCTCGTGCTCGTCCAGGCGTAGCCCTCCGGCGGAAGGCCTCCCCCGTCCGCGGACCGGGGAGGCCTTCCGCGTCCCACCCCCTGTGTTACTCCCCGTGTCGGTCCCCGCTGTGCCGCCGGGAGCCTCTCCGTACGATCGGACGATCCGCCCGCCCGTCCCGCTGCCCGGAGAGACATGCCCGCCACCCCCGCCGCCCGCACGAGCCTGGCCTTCGACGCCGAGCTCGGCCAGTCGGCGTTCCCCGTGCGCTTCGAGGGGGTCGGCCGCACCTTCGCGCCCGGGTCCCCCGTGCTGACGGACGTGACGCTCGAGGCCGCCGCGGGCGAGGTCATCGCGATCCTCGGCCCGAGCGGCTGCGGCAAGTCCACGCTGCTGCGCATCGCGGCGGGCCTGGACACCGCCTCCGAGGGGTCCGTCCTCATCGACGGCGCCCCCGTCTCCGGCATCGACCCGCGCTGCGCGGTGGCGTTCCAGGAGCCGCGGCTGCTGCCCTGGCGGAGCATCGCCGACAACGTCGCGCTCGGCCTGCCGCGCGGCACCCCGCGCCCGGCGGCCCGCGCCGCCGTCGACGAGCTGCTCTCGCTGGTCGGCCTCACCGCGCACGCCCGCTCGCGGCCCCGCGAGGTGTCCGGAGGGATGGCCCAGCGCGCCTCCCTCGCCCGCGCCCTCGCCCGGAACCCCGGCGTGCTCCTCCTGGACGAGCCCTTCGGGGCGCTCGACGCGCTGACCCGCCTGCGGATGCAGGACCTGCTGCTCGACGTGCACGCGGCGGCTCCGGCGACGATCCTGCTCGTCACCCACGACGTCGACGAGGCCCTCCAGCTGGCCGACCGCATCGTGCTCCTCGGGCGCGACGAGCCCGGAGGCGTCTCGCGCATCCAGCGGATCGTCACCGTCCCCGGAGCGCGGCCGCGCGACCGCGGCTCGGCGGAGCTCGCCGAGCACCGGGCCGAGCTCCTCGCGGGGCTGGGCATCGAGCGGCACTGACCCCGGGCGGATCGACCCGCGTCCCTCCACCCGGGCGGCACGGTCCGGGCGGCACGACCTCCCTCCCCAGCCGCCTCCTCCTCCCGCTCTCCACCGCACGAGCACCTCCCCGCACCGCCCCTCCCCTGCAGCGTCCACACTCGCTGTCACCGCATCCCCGAAGCCGAGGCCCCCATGTCGTTCACCAGCTCCCCGCTCACCCGCCGCACCGCTCTCGCCGGTCTGCTCACCGCCGCCGCCGTCCCGCTCCTCGCGGGCTGCGTGCAGGGCGAGGGCGGAGGAGGAGCGGCGGCCGCGACCGCCGACGCCGCCTCCGGAGGAACTCAGGGCGGCACGCTCACGCTCGACTTCGCGACGTACAACCCGCTGAGCCTGGTCATCAAGGAGAAGGGCTGGCTCGAGGCCGCCCTCGCCGAGCAGCAGGTCACCGTCGCCTGGGTGCAGTCGGCCGGCTCCAACAAGGCCAACGAGGCCCTGCGCGCCGGAGCGATCGACGTCGGCTCCACCGCCGGCTCAGCCGCACTGCTCGCCCGCTCGAACGGCTCGCCGATCAGGACGATCGACATCTTCTCGCAGCCGGAGTGGTCGGCCCTCGTCGTCCCCGCCGGCTCGGCGATCACGTCGGTCGAGCAGCTCGAGGGCAAGCAGATCGCGGCCACCAAGGGCACCGACCCGTACTTCTTCCTGGTGCAGGCGCTCGAGGCCGCCGGCCTGGGCATCGGCGACGTGACGGTGCAGAACCTGCAGCACGCCGACGGCTGGGCGGCGCTGCAGAACGGCTCCGTCGACGCCTGGGCGGGCCTGGACCCGATCATGGCCGGCGCCGAGGCGGCCGGGGCGACCCTGCTCTACCGCAACGTCGACTTCAACTCCTACGGCCTGCTCAACGCGACCGAGAGCTTCCTCGCCGAGAAGCCGGACCTCGCGCAGACCGTCGTGAACGCGTACGAGCACGCCCGCGCCTGGGCGCTCGAGAACCAGGACGAGACGGCGAGCATCCTCGCCTCCGTCGCCGGCCTCGACGTGGCGGTGGCGACGACGGTCATCACCGAGCGCAGCAACCTCGACGTCGACAACGTCCCCGGCTCCGCGCAGACCGACGTGCTCGCCGTGATCGGCCCGATCTTCGTCGAGAACGGCGACGTCGCCTCGCAGCAGCAGGTCGACGACGCGCTCGACTCGCTGCTCGACGACACCTACGCCTCGGCGGCCGACCCGAGCGCCATCGGCGCCTGAGGGTCCGGCCCTCCGCCCCCGACCCCGTGATCCGAGGAGACCGACGATGACGATCCGCGACGACGACACCGCGACCGACGCCGATGTGCTGCGGCGGAGCGCGCTGTCCGCGCCGATGCCGGGTGAGCCCGGACTCGTGACGGCGGGCCCGTCGGTCGCGGCCTCCCAGCGCCGCCTCCGCGAGGACCGCTCCCACCCGCTCACCACGCGACGGTGGTTCGTGGTCGCGGGAGGCGCGATCCTGCCCGTGCTGCTGCTCGCCGCCTGGCAGATCGCGACGACGACCGGGATGGTCTCGGTGGCGGTCTTCCCCTCGCCCGCGATGGTCTGGGCGGCCGGCGTCGACCTCGCCCAGCGCGGCGACCTCGGCCAGGACGTCGCCATCTCGACGCAGCGCGTCCTCATCGGGTTCGCGCTCGGCTCGGCGCTCGGGCTCGTGGTCGGCGCGCTCTTCGGGCTCTCCCGCGTCTGGGAGGTCGTCCTCGGACCGACGCTCGGCGCGATCCGGGCGGTCCCGTCGCTGGCCTGGGTCCCGCTGCTGCTGCTCTGGATGGGCATCGGCGAGGAGTCGAAGATCACGCTGATCACGATCGGCGCGTTCTTCCCCGTCTTCACCACGGTGGCCACGGCGCTCGGCCACGTCGACCGGCACCTCGTCGAGGCGGGCCGCGCCTTCGGCCTCTCGGGCGTCCGGCTCTTCACGACGGTGCAGCTGCCCGCGGTGATCCCGTCCGTGATCTCCGGGCTGCGCCTCGCGCTCGCCCAGTCGTGGCTGTTCCTGGTCGCCTCCGAGCTCATCGCCTCCTCGATGGGCCTCGGCTTCCGCCTCATCGACAGCCAGAACAACGGCCGGATCGACCGGGTGTTCCTGGCGATCGTCCTGCTGGCCGTGCTGGGCAAGCTCACCGATGCCGTCGTCGGCGTGTTCCAGCGCTACGCCGTGAGGAAGTGGGCGTGAGCGCCGGGGAGGGAGCTCCGAGCGTGAGCGGGACGATCGCCAACCTGCTCGACGAGCACCGCCGGTTCCCCCCGCCCGCGGCCTTCGCCGCCCAGGCGAACGCGGGCGCGGAGGAGTACTCGCGCGCCGCCGCCGATCCGGTCGCGTTCTGGGAGGAGGCGGCCCGCCGCCTCGAGTGGGCGGAGCCGTGGCACACCGCCCACAGCTGGGAGCCTGCCGCTCCGCTGCCCGACGGCTCGCTCTCGGTGCCGCGCACGACCTGGTTCGAGGGCGGGCGGCTGAACGTGGCCGTCAATTGCGTCGACCGCCACGTGGACGCGGGACGCGGCGCGAAGACCGCCCTCCACTTCGAGGGCGAGCGCGGCGACCGGCGGTCGATCACCTACGCCGAGCTCCAGCGCGAGGTCTCCCGCGCCGCGAACGCGCTGATTGCGCTCGGGATCGGGAAGGGCGACCGCGTCGTCGTCTATCTCCCGGTGATCCCCGAGACCATCGTCATCACGCTCGCGATCGCGCGGATCGGAGCGATCCACTCGCTCGTCTTCGGCGGCTTCTCCGCCGAGGCGGTGCGGTTCCGCGTGGAGGACACCGGCGCGAAGCTCCTGGTCACCACGGACGGGCAGTTCCGGCGCGGAGCGGCGGTGCCGGTCAAGGCGAGCGCCGACCGGGCGGTCGAGGGCGTCGCGTCGATCGAGCACGTCCTCGTCGTCCGCCGCACCGATGAGACCGACGTCCCGTGGACCCCGGGCCGCGACGTCTGGTGGCACGAGCTGGTCGACGCGCAGAGCGACGTCCACGAGGCCGAGGCCTTCGACTCCGAGACGCCGCTGTTCATCATCTACACCTCCGGCACGACCGGGAAGCCCAAGGGGCTGGTGCACACCAGCGGCGGTTACCTCACGCAGGCCTCGTGGACGCACTGGGCGGTGTTCGACGCGAAGCCGGACGACGTGCACTGGTGCACCGCCGACCTCGCCTGGGTCACCGCGCACACCTACGAGATCTACGGACCGCTCTCGAACGGGCTCACCCAGGTGATCTACGAGGGCACCCCGAGCACCCCGCACACCGCCCGGCACTTCGAGATCATCGAGCGGTACGGGGTGACCGTCTACTACACGGCGCCGACGCTGATCCGGACGCTGATGACCTGGTTCCCCGAGGGCGTGCCCGCCCGGTACGACCTGTCGAGCCTGCGCCTGCTCGGCACCGTCGGCGAGTCCATCAACCCCGAGGCCTGGGTCTGGTTCCACGAGGCGATCGGCGGCGGACGCTGCCCGATCGTCGACACCTGGTGGCAGTCCGAGACCGGCGCCGCGGTGATGTGCCCGCTGCCGGGCGTCTCGACCCTCAAGCCGGGCTCGTCGCTCGGAGCCCTGCCCGGGCTCGGCGTCCTCGTGGTGGACGAGCACGGCGAGCGGGTGCCGAACGGCTCCGGCGGCTACCTCGTGGTCGACCGTACCGGGCCGGCGCTCGCCCGCACCGTGTGGGGCGACCCGGAGCGGTACCGCGACTCCTACTGGGCCCGCTACGCGTCCCAGGGGTGGTTCTTCTCCGGGGACGGCGCGAAGTACGACGCCGACGGCGACGTCTGGGTGCTCGGCCGCGTCGACGACGTCATCAACGTCTCCGGGCACCGCCTGTCCACGATCGAGATCGAGTCGGCACTCGTCGCCCATCCGGCCGTCGGCGAGGCCGGAGTCGTCGGAGTCGCCGACGCGACGACCGGCCAGGCCATCGCGGCGTTCGTCATCCCCTCCGACGAGGCCGTCGACCGCGCCGAGGAGGACCCGGCCTACTGGGCCGCGCTCGGCTCGACGCTCTCGGCGCTCCTGCGCGACCACGTGGCGGTCGCGATCGGTCCGATCGCCAAGCCGCGCGACGTGGTGGTGGTGCCGGATCTGCCCAAGACCCGCTCCGGCAAGATCATGCGGCGGCTGCTCGGCGACATCCGCGACGGCCGCCCGCTCGGAGACGTGACGAGCCTCCAGGACGACACCGTCCCGGCTCGCATCGCCCGCATCGTCGCCGAGCGCGGGTAGGCGCCGCGCCAGTCGGACGCGGCGGGCGGACCCTGTTTCGGGGAGGCGTCGGGAGCCTGCGCGTCCGCGGCGAGGAGGGGCCGCCGGGGAGCATCCGGAGTAGCGTGAAGCCGTGCGCGACGTCCAACAGCAGATCATCTCCGAGCTCCACGTCTCCCCCGCCGTCGATCCGGCCGTCGAGGTCGAACGGCGCAGCGGATTCCTCGCCGACTACCTCCGCAGCACCGGCGCGAAGGGCCTCGTCCTCGGCATCAGCGGCGGCCAGGACTCGAGCCTCGCCGGGCGCCTCTGCCAGCTCGCGGTCGAGCAGGTCCGCGCGAGCGGCGGCGACGCCTCCTTCATCGCGGTCCGCCTGCCGTACAAGGTGCAGGCCGACGAGGAGGACGCCCAGCTCGCCCTCACGTTCATCCGCCCGGACCGCCAGGTCGTCTTCGACATCCACCAGGGCGTCGACGGCGTGGCCGCAGCATTCGGCGACGCGGTCGACGAGCCGATCAGCGACTTCGTGAAGGGCAACGTGAAGGCGCGGATGCGGATGATCGCGCAGTACGCGATCGCCGGCCAGGCCGGGATGCTCGTCGTCGGGACCGACCACGCGGCCGAGGCGGTCACCGGCTTCTTCACGAAGTACGGCGACGGCGGCGCCGACGTCCTCCCGCTCACCGGCCTCACCAAGCGGCAGGGGCGCTCGCTCCTCGAGCACCTGGACGCACCGGCCCGGCTCTACGAGAAGGCGCCGACGGCGGACCTGCTCGACGACAACCCCGGCCAGACCGACGAGACGAACCTCGGGCTCACCTACGCCGACCTCGACACGTACCTCGAGGGCGGCGAGGTCGACCAGGCCGTCGCCGAGGCCATCGAGGCGCGGTACGCCGCGACCGAGCACAAGCGCCAGGTGCCGCTGTCGATGTTCGACGACTGGTGGCGCTGAGCCGCCGCTGACCGCTTCCAGCGGCCGGCAGCTCAGGACCGCACGGGGCCCCGCTGAGGCGGGGCTCCCGTGCGTCCGGCGCGGAACCGATGCGAGGACCGGACCCGCCGCGAGGTCAGGAGTCGGCGCGGGCGTTGTAGACGAGCACCTCGCCGGAGTCGACGGAGGCGCGGTAGGCGCGGAACACGTCGAGGGCCTCGTCGCGGAGCACGCCGTCGACGACCTCGATGCCGCGGGCCTCGAACTGCGCGGCCCAGTCCTCGCGCATCGGCCCCTCGTCGAAGGTGCTGATCTCCTCGAGCTCGGGGCCGGAGCCCGCGACGACCAGGCGGCGCACCCCCGACCACATCGTCGCTCCGTAGCACTGCACGCACGGGCGCCAGTTGACGACCAGGTCGTGCGCGGGGAGGCCCTCGCCGCCGAGGTCCCAGGTGCCGAGCGCGGTCTGCGCGAGACCGAGCGCCGTCACCTCGGCGTGGCCGGACGAGACCCCGCTGCCGAGGACGACGTTCACTCCGACCGAGACGAGACGACCGGAGTCGCGCTCGACGACGATCGCCGCGAACGGGCCGCCGTTCCCCTCGCGGAAGTTACGGTCGGCGAGCGCGTGCACGAGGGCCATCCGGTCCTCGAGGCTCGGGAGGACCTCGGGGACGTCGCGGAGGGCGTCGCCGATCCAGGCGGGCAGGGCGATCTCGTAGCGGGTGGCGACGCGGTCGATGTCCATGGGTCCTCCGGGAGACGGGGCGGGGCGGGGCGGCGGGCGGAGAGGGATGCGCGGCAGGCACGGCACAAATGACGCGCGGGCGGCGGCGGCCGTCGCCCCTCAGCCTCGCAGTGCCGAGCGCCGGAGACGGAATCGGCCCGGCGCGTCGACGCGGAGGTCAGGCGAGGAGGGCCTCGCCGAGCGCCGCGGCCTGCGCCGCCCAGAAGCGCTTCGCCACGCCGGTCCGGCGGAACAGGGCGTCGAAGCCGTGGAAGGCGCCCTCCACGATCTCGAGCCCGCACGGCACTCCGGCCGCGCGCAGGCGCTCGGCGTAGCGGACGTCCTCGTCGTGGAAGAGGTCGAGGCCGCCGACGCCGATCCAGGCCGGCGGCAGGCCCGTGAGGTCGTCGCGGCGGGCGGGGGCGGCGTAGGCCGTGACGCCGGGGCCGCCGGGCTCGCCGGCGAGGTAGGCGGTCCAGCCGAAGCGGTTGCTGCCCGGGGTCCAGACGCGGACTCCGCGCGGAGGAGGACCGGGCCGGGTGACGGTGCGGTCGTCGAGCATCGGGTAGACGAGCAGCTGGAACGCGGGCTGCGCTCCTCCGCAGTCGTGGGCGAGGAGGGTCGCACCCGCGGCGATGCCGCCGCGCGCGCTCGCGCCTCCGACGGCGATGCGCGCCGGGTCGACGCCGCGCTCCTGCGCGTGCTCGACGAGCCAGTCGAACGCGGCCAGCACGTCCTCGACGGCAGCCGGGGCCGGATGCGCGGGCGCGAGGCGGTAGTCGACGGAGACGACCGTGATGCCCAGGGTGCGGGCGAAGTCGATGCAGGACGCCTCGTCCTGGAGGTGGCTGCCGAGCACCATGCCGCCGCCGTGCACCCAGAGGAGCGCGGGAGCGGTACCGCGGAGGATGCGCGGCCGATAGCTGCGGGCCCGGACGGGAGCGGCTCCGGCGACGGGGATCTCGACGTCGTCGACCACGATGTCGGGCGGAGCGTCGCCTCCCTCGGCGGCGCGTCGCGTGGCGAGGCGCAGCAGTCGCGGGCCGAGGACGATCGGCGGGAGGAAGCGGCCGAGCGCGAGGTCGGGGTGGAAGAGGGGCGCCGTCGCGGCGGTGCGGGCTGACGCGGTCATGCGCGGGAGGCTACTCCTCGCGACCGTGCCGGCGCCCCTCGGCGGGACTACGGACGCACGAGGGTCTTGATCGCGCGGCGCTCGTCCATGGCGGCGTACGCCTCGGCGATCTCCTCGAGGGGCAGCTCGAGGTCGAAGACCAGACCGGGCTCGATCGCGCCGCTGAGCACGTCGGGCAGCAGCTCGGCCATGTAGCCGCGGACCGGCGCGACTCCGCCGTTGACGCCCACGTTCGAGCCGAACATCTGGCGGACGGGCAGCTCGGGGCCTCCGTTGGGGACGCCGACGTAGCCGACCATGCCGCCGGGGCGGGCGGAGTCGAGGGCCTGCTGCATCGACTCCTTGGTGCCGACGCACTCGAGCACGCAGTCGGCGCCGATCCCGCCGGTCAGCTCGCGGACGCGCGCGACGCCCTCGTCGCCGCGGGTCTCGACGATGTGGGTCGCCCCGAAGCGGCGGGCGAGGTTCTGCCGCGACTCGTGCCGCGACATCGCGATGATCGTGGTCGCGCCGAGGCGCTTGGCCGCCAGGACGGCGCAGAGGCCGACCGCGCCGTCGCCGACGACCGCGACGGTCGAGCCAGCGGTGACGCCGGCCGAGACCGCGGCGTGGTGGCCGGTCCCCATCACGTCGGCGAGGGTGAGCAGGCTGGGGATGAGCGCCGGGTCCGGGTCGATGCCCACGCGGAAGAGCGTGCCGTCGGCGAGGGGCACGCGCACCTTCTCACCCTGGGCGCCGTCCGCGAAGCCCTCCTCGCGGACCTCGGCGCCCCACCAGCCGCCGGTGAGGCACGAGGTGGAGACGCCGTTCGCGCAGTTCGCGCAGGTGCCGTCGCAGACGTAGAACGGGGCGATCACGAAGTCGCCGACCGCGACGTCGTGCACGTCGTCGCCGATCTCCTCGACGACGCCGACGAACTCGTGGCCGATGCGGTGCGCCTCCTTGGTGGGCGTGACGCCGCGGTAGGGCCAGAGGTCCGAGCCGCAGACGCAGGCCGCGGTGACGCGGACGATCGCGTCGCGCCCCGTCGAGAGCTGCGGGTCGGGGACCTCCTCGAGTCGGATGTCGCGCTCGCCGTGGATGAGTGTTGCTCGCATGGGTGCTCCTGGTCGGGAGGGGGGTGGGGTCGGCGTCCACGGTACGCCCGCGATTGGCCGCGGGTGCCGGAGAGGCGGGGGCTTGCACGAACGCGCGCCGACGCGGCACGGGTGGAGAGCCGGGGCACGGCCGGGGGCGGTCCGGCGCGGGGCGGGAGGCGTCCTGCCGGATCGGAGCAGCCTCGCAGCAGCCCTGCGCCGCGTCACGGCTGCGCCTCCGCCCAGCCGTCGCGCCCGATCACGACGTGCGCGAGGAACCGCAGGCCGCACGCCTCTGCCCCGTCGGCGATCGCCCGCGTCGCCGCACGGTCGGAGGGGAGCACCACGGCCTCGCCCGCGTGGCTGTGCGCCAGGCCGATGCCCGCCGCGCCGCGCGCCAGCACCTCGGCGAGCACGGCGGCGACGGGGATCTCGGCGTGCGCCGGGGCTCCGTCGGCCAGCATCAGGACGTCGCGGACGGCTCCGGACTCGGCGAGCGCCACCGCCAGCACGGTCTCGACCGGCCGGGCGGCCAGCAGCGGAGCGACGAGCCCGGCCAGGCCGGCGGCGTCGGTCACCCGGGCGGCGCGCGAGGCGCGGTTCATCCTCCGCCGCAGCTCGAAGGAGGCGACCAGGCGGCAGGCGGCGACCTCGCCGACTCCGCGGTGCCGCATCAGATCGCCCACCCCGGCCCGGGCGACGGCGTCGATGCCGCCGAAGCGCGCGAGGAGGCGCTGCGCGACGACGGTCGCGTTGGCGCCGCGGACGCCGGCCCCGATGAGCACGGCGAGGGTCTCGGCGTCGGTGAGCGCCTCCGGTCCGTAGGCGCGGAGGCGCTCCCTCGGCCTCTCCTCGGGAGGGAGGTCGGCCATCCGGGGGCCGGGCGTTTCGAAGGACATGCCGCCGACGCTACGGAGCCCGCCGGACGCGCGGCCCGCGGATCCCACCACTGTGAACGAGTACCGCCCGCGAGCGCCCTGTGGAGGGACCTCCCGTCACCGCCCGCGCGCTACTCTCGCGTCCCCCTGCGAGAACGCAGACGTCGAACTCGCGACAGGGGTCGAGCACCCCGGTCAGTCCGACGCGGGCATCCCGGCCGTCACCGACAGGCTCTCGCCGTCCGGCGCCACGTCCACCAGCACCACGTCCCCGTCGCGCACCGTGCCGCCGAGCAGCGCCGTGGCCAGCTGGTCGTCGATCGCCCGCTGCATCAGCCGGCGCAGCGGCCGCGCGCCGTACTGCGGGTCGTAGCCGCGCTCGGCCAGCCACCCGCGGGCCGCGGGCGTCACCGCCAGGTCGAGCCGTCGCTCCGAGAGCCTCCTCGACAGCCGGTCGACGTACAGCGACACGATCTCGCCGAGCTCGGTGCGGTCGAGCGCGTCGAAGATCACGATGTCGTCGAGCCGGTTCACGAACTCGGGCTTGAAGGCCTGGCGCACCATCTGCTGGACCGCCTCCTCCTTCTGCGGCCGTGACAGCGCCGGGTCCACGAGGAACTGCGACCCCAGGTTGGAGGTGAGGATGAGGATCGTGTTGCGGAAGTCGACCGTCCGCCCCTGGCCGTCGGTGAGCCGGCCGTCGTCGAGCACCTGGAGCAGGACGTCGAACACCTCGGGGTGCGCCTTCTCGATCTCGTCGAGGAGCACCACCGAGTACGGGCGGCGGCGGACCGCCTCCGTGAGCTGGCCGCCCTGCTCGTAGCCGATGTAGCCGGGAGGGGCGCCGACCAGCCGCGAGACGGCGAACTTCTCGCCGTACTCCGACATGTCGATGCGGACCATCGCCTTCTCGTCGTCGAAGAGGTGGTCGGCGAGCGCCTTCGCCAGCTCGGTCTTGCCGACGCCGGTCGGCCCGAGGAAGAGGAAGGAGCCGGTCGGCCGGTCGGGGTCGGAGATGCCCGCGCGGGTGCGGCGCACCGCGTCCGCGACGGCCGACACCGCCTCGTCCTGGCCGATCAGTCGGCGGTGCAGCTCGGTCTCGAGGTGCAGCAGCTTCTCGGTCTCGCCCTGCAGGAGGCGCCCGACGGGGATCCCCGTCCAGGCGGCGATCACCGCGGCGATGTCGTCGGCCGTCACCTGCTCGTTGACCATGCGGCCCTCGGCCGGCTCCTCCTCCGCCTCGGCGGCCGCGAGCTCGCGCTCGATCACCGGGATGTCGCCGTAGAGCAGCTTCGACGCGCGCTCGAGCTTCCCCTCGCGCTGCGCGCGCTCGGCGGCGATCCGCAGGGCGTCGAGCCGGTTCTTGAGCTCGCCGACGCGGTTGAGGGAGGCGCGCTCGCGCTCCCAGCGCTCCTGCAGCTCCTCGAGCTGGGCGCCGCGGCGGGCCAGGTCCTCGCGCAGCTTCTCCAGCCGCGCCTTCGAGGCCTCGTCCTTCTCCTTCTTCAGCGCCAGCTCCTCGAGCCTCAGCCGGTCGACGGAGCGGCGCAGCTCGTCGATCTCGACGGGAGCGGAGTCGATCTCCATGCGCAGCCGCGACGCGGCCTCGTCGATCAGGTCGATCGCCTTGTCCGGCAGCTGGCGGGAGGTGATGTAGCGGTTCGAGAGCGACGCGGCGGCGACCAGGGCGGAGTCGGCGATCGCCACCTTGTGGTGCGCCTCGTAGCGCTCCTTCAGCCCGCGGAGGATCGCCACGGTGTCCTCGACGGTCGGCTCGCCGACGAAGACCTGCTGGAAGCGGCGCTCGAGAGCGGCGTCCTTCTCGATGTACTGGCGGTACTCGTCGAGCGTCGTCGCGCCGATCATCCGCAGCTCGCCGCGCGCCAGCATCGGCTTGAGCATGTTCGCGGCCGCCACCGACCCCTCGCCTCCACCCGCGCCCATCAGCGTGTGCAGCTCGTCGATGAAGGTGATGATCCGGCCGTCGGACTCCTCGATCTCCTGGAGCACGGCCTTCAGCCGCTCCTCGAACTCGCCGCGGTACTTCGCTCCGGCGATCAGGGCCGAGAGGTCGAGGCTGACGAGCTGCTTGCCCTTGAGGCTCTCGGCGACGTCGCCCGCGACGATCCGCTGCGCGAGCCCCTCGACGACGGCGGTCTTGCCGACGCCGGGCTCGCCGATGAGGACGGGGTTGTTCTTGGTGCGGCGCGTGAGCACCTGGCTGACGCGCCGGATCTCGGCATCCCTCCCGATCACCGGGTCGAGCTTGCCGCTCGCCGCGATGGCGGTCAGGTTGACGCCGTACTGCTCGAGTGCGGACTTCTCGTCCTGCTGGGGCATCCGACCGGCCTGCATGATGGTGGTCTCCTCCGTGGCTCGAAAGTTGAGTTCGACGGACTCAACTTTACTCCCGCGACGGCTCCGGCGGTCAGGCCGTCAGAAGATCGCTGTCGCGACCCTGGAGCGCCTCGAGCGCGTTCCGGAGGATCGAGCGCAGCCGGAACTCGTCGATCCCGGTCAGCGCCGAGATCTCGGCCTGCGAGAAGCCGCCGGCCGCAGCCAGCAGCAGGAGCTCGCGGTCCGGGCAGTCGAGGGCGAGCAGGCCGCTGCCGAGCGGACGCCGGGCGAGCTCGTGCGCGGACCCGAGGGTCTCGCAGAGGACCTCGAGCACCCAGAGCACGGGCTCCGGCGAGCGGGCGCCCTCGCGGGCGCGGCGCCAGACGGCGGTGAAGACGTCGGTGCAGAGCCGGTCGCGGCCGGCCGGGTCGGCCTGGACCGTGCCGACGCACGCCGAGACGAGGCCGCCGAAGCGGTCGACGAGCTCTCCCAGAGCGGAGGCGTCCCCCGTGGCGGAGCGGGCCAGCAGACGGGCGGCGTCCTGCGTCAGCGGCGGACGCACCCGTCCTCCGGTCGCGTCCTCGCCTCCAGCACTCACAGGCCTCAGCGTGTCACCGACTCCGGGACGGCGGGACCAGTTGCGCGGAAGGGGGGTGACATGTAAGGAGCGGATCCGCTATCCGACATCAGAGGCGCGGCCAGCGCGCGCGGGCGAAGCAGAAGAGCCCGTAGGCGATGAGCCCGACGGCGACGAAGCCGAGGAGGAGCACACCTGCCGGCAGCTCCACGAGCGACTTCAGCGCCTCGTCGAGCCCGCCCGCCTGCTCCGGATCATGGGTGACGGCGGCGACGATCAGCAGCACGCCGAGAGCGCCGAGGACCACGCCCTTGGCGACGTAGCCGGCGACGCCGAGCACGGTGACGACGGTGCCCGCCGTACCGCCCGGCTCCGCGACGTTCTCGAGGAACTTCCTGCTCGCTCCGCGGTACACGAAGACGCCGCCGACCGCGAGGACGGCCAGTCCCGCGATCACGAGCAGCACGACTCCGCCCGGCGCCGAGAGCACCTGCGCGCTCGCGCTCTCGGACGACTCGGACGAGCTCGACCCGCCGCCCGTCGCGAACTTCAGCGCCGTCACGCCGAGGGCGCCGTAGACGACGGCCTTGCCCGCCTCCTTCAGCCGGCTGCCCCAGGTCTTCAGGGCGCTCTCGCGCGGGCGGACGAGGAACGCCTCGAGCAGCCCCCAGAGCGCCAGGCCGAAGAGGCCGACCGTGCAGATCCAGAGGATCACCAGACCGCCGGGCTGCGCCGCGAGGGCGCCGAGAGCACCGCTCTGGTCGGCCTCGCCTCCGCCGCCGCGGGCCACGCCGAGGGCGATCACTCCGATCAGGAGGTGGACGAGGCCGTTCGCCGCGAAGCCGCCGCGGGCGAGGGTCCGCACCGCCCGGGAGTCCTGGATGTCGTCGGCGGTGCGCTGGGCGTCGGCGGTGCTCGGAGTGTTCACAGGGTGGACGCTACGCGTTTCCACACCCCCGCGCCCGGCGCTCCGCCGTTCGGAGGTGCTCCCGGAGCCGGTTCTCCACACCTTTCCACAGGGTTGTCCACAGCTGTGGAATCGCTGGAGGGACGAGTGGATCACACGTCGACGGCGCGGACGAGTCCGTCCTGCACGCCGCCCAGCCAGTCGTAGACGCTGCGGATCGCGGCCGCACTCCCCTCCTCCGGGACGACGTCGTCGGTGTCGTCGATCCCCAGCCGCACGGCCAGAGCGAGCCGCATGTCGGTCAGTGCGCGGAGCCAGGCGATCGCCTGCGGCTCCTCGAGACGGACCGCGACCTCGCCCAGCCCCTCGAAGATCCGGCCGTGACTCGTGCCGTCGCCGGCGTCGAGGGCCGCCGTGACGGCACGGGCGTCGTCCTTCTTGCGGGCAGCGAGGTCCGGAGCGGTGAAGCGGCGGAACTCGTCGGCCGCCTCGGCGTCGTCGCGGTAGGCGTCGGGCAGGAGGCGGGCGAGCGCCGGATCGGAGCGGGCCTCCTCCGAGGACGCCCCGCGATCGAGCAGCTCGAGCATCTCGCCGGCCAGATGGCGGAGGATCCCGGCCTCCTCGCGGTCGAAACGGGCGACGGCGGCTCCGGAGGAGTCGCGGCGGAACGCGCGCATCAGCCGAGTCCTCGGATGCCGCGAGCGGGGTGCTCTCCGGTCTCCGCGGCCGCGGGGCGCAGCGGGGCGCTCACGCGTCGGCCTTCTGCAGCGTCGCCCACAGGCCGTAGCCGTGCATCGCCTCCACGTGCCGCTCCATCTCCTCGCGGTTGCCGGTCGCGACGACCGCGCGCCCCTCGGTGTGCACCTGCAGCATCAGCCGCTCCGCCTCGGCCCGGCCGAAGCCGAAGTAGCTGCGGAAGACGTACGAGACGTACGACATCAGGTTGACCGGATCGTCCCAGACCAGCACGATCCACGGGACCTCGGCCGCCGAGCGGGTCGCCAGGCGCTCGTCCGCGCGCTCGATCGTGTCCGCCATCCCTCCAGCGTAGGCCGCAGCGCGGACGGACGCCCGGGCGCGCGGGCCGGAGCGTGCTGCCCGCAGCCCGCGAGTGTCCAGGAGTCGTCGCACTCGGCGCGGGGCACGAGGACGGGGACCGCGAGAAGCCAGGAGTCGTCGCTGATTCGGCTGCAGCAGCGGCGCCCGCCCTACGCCGACAGGCGCGGCAGGACCTCCCGGGCGAAGAAGTCGAGGTGGTCGAGGTCCTGCAGGTCCATGAACTGCAGGTAGACGCGCTCGCAGCCGGCCTCGCGGAGGGACTCGAGGCGGTCGACCGCCTCGTCGACGCCGCCGGCCACTCCGTGCTCGCGCAGCTCGGCGGGCTCGCGGCCGATCGCCGCCGCACGACGCGTGAACTCCGCCTCGTCCCCTCCGCCGACCGCGATCAGCGCGACCGAGTGCACCAGCGACGAGGGCTCGCGCCCGATCGCCCGGCACGCCTCGTCGACTCGCTCGAAGGCCCCCGGGATCGCGTCGAACTCGGGGAAGGGCAGATTGAACTCGCTCGCGAACCGCGCCGCGAGCGCCGGGGTCCGCTTGGGGCCGCCGCCGCCGACGATCACCGGCAGCGGCAGGCGGGCGGGCTTGGGCAGGGCCGGGGAGTCGGTCAGCGTGTAGTGCTCGCCGGCGAAGGAGTAGCGCTCGCCGACCGGCGTCGACCACAGGCCGGTCACGATCTCGAGCTGCTCCTCGAGGAGGTCGAAGCGGCGCGGAGGGAAGGGGATGCCGTAGGCGGCGTGCTCCTGCTCGAACCAGCCGGTGCCGAGGCCGAGCTCGGCACGGCCCCCGGACATCGCGTCGACCTGGGCGACCTGGATCGCGAGGATCCCCGGCGGCCGGTAGGTGACGGAGGAGACGAGGGTGCCGAGCGCGATCCGCTCGGTCTCGCGGGCGAGGCCGGCGAGGGTCGTCCACGCGTCGGACGGGCCCACGCCGGGGTCGCCGTCTCCCATCCGGAGGTAGTGGTCGGAGCGGAAGAAGCCGTCGTAGCCGAGGCTCTCGGCGGCCTGCGCGACGGCGAGGAGGTCCTCGTAGCTCGCGCCCTGCTGGGGTTCGGTGAAGACTCTGAACTGCACGGGTCCAGCCTCCCGCACCGGGGCCGGATCATGCCAGCCCGGCTCCCCCGGCCGGGGCCGCCGACGGGCCCCCGTGTACCGTGGACGGTTGCCGCCGACGAGAGGACCCCATGTCCGAGCACCCGTCCTCCCCGGACACCGCCCCCGCCACCGCGGGCACGACCGCCCCTCCGCACCGCCTCGCGCGGTGGGTCTTCTGGCCCGCCGCCGTCCTCACGCTGTCGATCGCGGCCTTCGCGATCCTCGCGCCCGACGCCGCGACCTCCGTGTTCTCGACACTGCAGACCACGGTCGTCAACACGTTCAGCTGGTACTACGTGCTGATCGCCGCGGTCTTCGTGGCCTTCGCGATCTGGATGGGCGTCAGCCGCTTCGGCGACATCAAGCTCGGCGCCGACGACGACGAGCCCGAGTTCTCGATGCTCGCCTGGATCTCGCTCCTCTTCGCCGCCGGCATGGGCATCGGCCTCGTCTTCTACGGCGTCGCGGAGCCGCTCACCCACTTCGCCACTCCGCGCCCGGGCGTCACCGGCACCGAGACGCAGCTCGCGCAGAGCGCGATCTCGCAGACCTACCTGCACTGGGGCGTCCACGCCTGGTCCATCTACGTGGTGGTCGGCCTCGCCCTCGCCTACGCGATCCACCGCCGCAAGCGGCCGGTGTCGATCCGCTGGGCGCTGGAGCCGCTGCTGGGCCGGCGGGTCCGCGGCGGCTGGGGCAACGCGATCGACGTGGTCGCCCTGGTCGGCACCATGTTCGGAGTCGCGACCTCGCTCGGCCTGGGCGTCACCCAGATCTCGGCGGGCCTGGAGGCGAGCGGCATCGTGGAGTCGTCGCTCACCGTGCAGATCGTGGTCATCGCCGTGGTCACCGGCCTGACCGTCCTCTCGCTGATCTCGGGCGTGGGCAAGGGCATGAAGTGGCTCTCGACCGGCAACCTGCTGCTCGCCGCGGCGCTCCTCGTCTTCGTGCTCGTCGCCGGCCCGACCCAGTTCCTCCTGCGCGAGTTCGTGCAGTCGCTCGGCAACTACCTGCAGAACTTCATCGGCCTGACCTTCACGGTCAGCGCCTACGCCGGCCGCGAGGGCGAGCAGTGGCAGGCCTCGTGGACGACGTTCTACTGGGGCTGGTGGATGTCGTGGGCGCCGTTCGTCGGCATCTTCATCGCCCGCGTCTCCAAGGGCCGGACGGTCCGCGAGTTCGTCGGCGGCGTGCTGCTCGTGCCGACCATCATGACCTTCCTCTGGTTCAGCGTCCTCGGCGGCACGGCCATCTACCGGGAGCTCTACGGCGACGGCGGCCTGGTCGGCGCCGACGGCTCGGTGGACACCAACCTGGCGCTCTTCTCGATGCTGCAGGGACTGCCCGCGGGCTCGGTGCTGACGATCGGCGCGATCCTCCTCATCGGCGTCTTCTTCGTGACCTCCGCCGACTCCGGAGCGCTCGTGATGTCGATGATCGCGACCGGCGGCGAGCCGGAGCCGCGCAACCGCATCCGCGTGTTCTTCGCCGTCGCGACCGCGCTGCTCGCCCTGTCGCTCCTGATCGCCGGCGGCCTCGACGCCCTGCAGACCGCGGCGATCCTCTCGGCCCTGCCGTTCAGCGTCGTGATGATCCTGATGTGCGTCGCGACGGTGATCGCCTTCCGCCGCGAGATCCGCGCCTACGACAAGGCCCGCCGCAAGGCGTTCGTCGGCGACATCGGCACGTTCTACGGCCTCGAGGTCGAGGATCCGGCGGAGCGCGAGCCCGCCCACCCGATCAAGCGCCTCGCGAACCGCCTGAAGCCGGGGTCGAAGGAGTAATCGGCTCGGAGGAGAAGCCAGGTCGGAGGAGGCCGGGCGCCGCTGGGGCGCCCGGCCGGCCGATCAGCTGGGCGACGGGATGAAGGGGTGCTCCGGCGGGTCCTGGTCGTCGCCGAGGCGGGCGTCGGCGCCCTGGTCGAGCGCCTCGTCGATCGACTCGGGGTCGTCGATCTCGGCCGGGTCCTCCGGCGGGACCGGCAGGGAGTCGCCGTCGGGGCGGGTGGTGTCGGTGACGTCCTCGGGGGCGTCGAAGCCGAAGCTGCTCATGGTTCCCTCTCCGCGGTGCGCCCGAGAGGCGGCGCCGCTGCGGGCAGCCTAGGTCGCGCCCCCGGAGGCGGTCACGGACTTGACGGGGCACCCGAGGGGCCCCGCGGGGTCGGCCTGCTCCGGAGGAGCCTCCGCCCCGGCAGCCATCAGTGCACGTACTCGAGCAGGTCGGCTCCGAGGGTGCGCATGCCCTCCAGCACCGCGAGGCGGTAGTGCAGGGTCGTGTCGTCGAACTGGGTGGCGACCGCGTAGGCGACTCCGGCGCGCGGGCCGCGGAGGACTCCGGCTTCGGCGCGGACGCCGACGTCGGTGCCGGTCGCGTTGACGAGCAGGACGCCGTGGTCGGGGTGGCGGTGGGCGAGCGGGTCGAGCCCGAACGAGGCGGCGACCATCGAGAGGTCGGTGCCCAGCGAGAGCCAGCCGATCACCCGCGAGCTCACGGCGGCGTCCACGATCTCGCCGTTCGCGAGCGTGGCGAGCAGCCAGGTCAGCTCGCGGGCGGAGCCGATCGAGAGCTGCGGCGCGTCGTCGGGGCCGCGCTCGTCGCGCACGACGTCGAGCAGGGCGGTGCGGGAGAGGCCGAGCGCCTCGGCCCGCTCGCGCACGGCGTCGAGACCGACGCGGCGCAGCAGGACGTTGGTCGCGAGGTTGTCGCTGGAGGCACCGACGAGGGCGGCGAGGTCGGCGATCGGCATCGACGGCACCTGGAGGTGCTGCCAGAGCCCGGAGCCCGAGACCGCGTCCGCCGCGGTCCGGTCGACCAGGCGCAGGTTCTCCTGCGGCTCGTTCGCCAGCCGGGCGGCGACCTCGATCAGCAGCACGACGGTGCCGAGGGAGGCGGTGGGCATCGAGACGGAGTCGTCGACCGCGAAGAGGGTGCGGCCGGTCGCCAGGTCGACGGCGCGCGCCGAGACGACGACCCCGTCGATCGCGAGACGGCCGAGGGCGTCGAAGCCGCGCTGGAAGTTCTCGCGGTCGCCGCCGCCCTTGTGGCGCCCCCGGCGGTTGCGTCGGCTCTCACGGCGGGTCTCACTGGTGGGGATCACCACGGGTACGGCCCCTCTACGGGTCGGGAGTGCGGTCGTGCGGAGGGGGGACCTGGGTCCTCACGCGCCGGCAGGACGCGCGATCGGCGGACGACCCCGCTGCATCGGTCGGCTCTCGATGCCCGGGACTCCTCGTCCGTGGTGCGGAGGTGGTCGGCTGCGACTACCAGATGGTGACGCGCTCGCTCGGGGAGAGCCAGAGGGCGTCGCCTTCGGAGACGTCAAAAGTAGCGTAGAACTCGTCGATGTTCCGGACGATCTGGTTGCAGCGGAACTCGGCCGGGGCGTGCGGATCGATGGCGAGGAGGCGGATCGTCTCCTCGTCGCGGGACTTCTGCTGCCAGGCCTGCGCCCAGGAGAGGAAGAAGCGCTCGGCGCCGGTCAGGCCGTCCACGACGGGCGGCTCCTCGCCGTCCAGCGAGAGCAGGTACGCCTTCCAGGCGATGCCGAGACCGCCGAGGTCGCCGATGTTCTCGCCGATGGTCAGGGCGCCGTTCACGTGGTGCCCGGGCGTGGTCGCGGGAGCGAGCGCGTCGTACTGCGCGATGAGCGCCTTCGTCCGCTCCTCGAACGCGGCCCGGTCCTCCTCGGTCCACCAGTCGGTGAGGCGGCCGTCGCCGTCGAAGCGCGAGCCCTGGTCGTCGAAGCCGTGGCCGATCTCGTGACCGATGACGGCGCCGATCGCTCCGTAGTTCGCGGCGGGGTCGCGGGCCTCGTCGAAGAAGGGGAACTGCAGGATCGCGGCCGGGAAGACGATCTCGTTGAAGCCCGGGTTGTAGTACGCGTTGATCGTCTGCGGGGTCATGAACCACTCGTCGCGGTCGAGCGGGCGGCCGATCTTGCCGAGCTCGCGGGCGAACTCGAACTCGGCCACGCGGCGGGCGTTGCCGAGCAGGTCGGCCGGGTCGATCGAGAGGGCGGAGTAGTCGCGCCAGCGCACCGGGTAGCCGATCTTGGGCGTGAACTTCGCGAGCTTCTCGAGCGCGCGCTCGCGGGTGGCGGGGCTCATCCACTCCAGGTCGACGATGGAGCGGCGGTACGCCTCGATGAGGTTCGCGACCAGCACGTCCATCGCGGCCTTCGCCGTCTCGGGGAAGTGGCGGGCGACGTAGGTGCGGCCGACCGCCTCGCCGAGCGAGCCCTCGACGAGCGAGACGGCGCGCTTCCAGCGCTCCCGCTTCTGCGGGGTGCCGGTGAGGGTGCGGCCGTAGAAGTCGAAGTTGGCGTCGACGAAGCCGCTGGACAGGTAGGCCGCGGCTCCGCGGATCACCTGCCAGGACAGCCAGTCGCGCCAGGCCGGGAGCCGGTCCTCGGTGAGCAGGCCCGCGAGGCCCTGGAGGAAGCTCGGCTGGCGGACGACCACCTCGGCGAGCGCCCCCTCCGGAGCGCCCATCGCAGTGAGCCACACGCCGAGGTCGACGCCCGCGGCGAGCTCCTCGACCTCGGACCAGGAGCGGAGGTTGTAGGTCGCCTGGCTGTCGCGGCTGCGGACCTTGTCCCAGTGCGCGGCGGCCAGATCGGTCTCGAGGGCGACGATGCGCTCGGCGCGGGCCTCGGCGGCGTCGATGCCGGCCAGCGCCAGCATCCGCGCGACGAACGGCGTGTAGGCCTCGCGGACGGAGGCGAACTCCTCCTCGCGGTAGTAGCTCTCGTCCGGCAGGCCGAGGCCGCCCTGGTTGACGAAGACGAGGTAGCGCTCGGGGCTGCCCGGGTCGTTGTCGACGAAGAGGCCGAAGAGCCCGGGGACGCCGGTGCGCTCGAAGGCGCCGACCGCGCGGAGCAGGCCGGGGATCGAGTCGACCCGCTGCACGGCGGCGAGGTCGTCGGCGATCGGGGCGGCGCCGAGCTCCTCGGCCCGCTCCTCGTCCATGAAGGAGGCGTAGAGGTCGCCGAACAGGCGCTCCTCGGTGCCGTACTGCGCGGTCTGCGCCTCGACGATGATGTCGCGCACGGCCTTCTCCGCCTCCTCCTGGAGGACGTGGAAGGAGCCGTAGCGCGCCTTGTCGGCGGGGATCTCGGTGCGGTCGATCCAGAGCCCGTTGACGTGCCGGTAGAGGTCGTCCTGCGGGCGCGTCGCGGGGTCGAGTTCGGAGCGGTCGATACCGGAGCGAGGCGTCGTCGAGGTCATGGCGGACAGCCTACGTCGGGGCGCCGACACGGTGGCGCGAGGTGCGGCGGGTCGAGCGCGGAGCCGCGGAGGGCGGGCGCGGAGCCGCGGGAGGGCCGGGCGCGCCACTGTCCGGCTCGCGGGGGCGGACTGCTCCTGCGAGCCGGACGGTGGCCGACGGGGACGCCGGAGCGTCAGCGCCCGAGCTGCTCCTCGACGTACGCGCGGATCGGCGTGGTCGGCCGCCCGATCAGGCGGGCGAGCGAGCCGTCGGTCCCGCCGAGGAGGCCGTCGGCGATGTTCGCGTCGAGGCCGACGACGAAGCCGACTCCGCCCTCGGGGACGCCGGCGCCGGTGAGGACGCGGGCGTGCTCGTCGGAGGAGACGTGACTGATCGCGGCGTCGCGTCCGGCGACCTCGGCGACGATCGCGGCCAGCTCGTCGAAGCTCCAGGCGGTGTCGCCGGAGAGCTCGTGCACGGTGCCGACCAGGGACGGGTCGGTCAGGGCGACCGCTGCGGCCTCGGCGTAGTCGGTGCGCGCGGCGCTGGCGACGCGGCCCTCGCCGGCGCTCGAGAGGGTGCTGCCGGTGGAGGCGAGCTCGGCGACGGTCTGCTCGTAGTTCTCGTTGTACCAGCCGTTGCGGAGGACGACGGCGGGGACGCCGCTGGCGGCGATCGCCTCCTCCGTGGCCTTGTGCTCGGGGGCGAGGATGAGCGCGCTCGTGGTCGCCTTCGGGGCGCTCGTGTAGACCAGGCGCGCGCCGGCGCGGACGGCGGCGTCGATCGCGGCGGTGTGCTGTGCGACGCGCCTGCCGACCTCGGAGCCCGAGACGAGGAGGACGGCCTCGGCGCCGGAGAAGGCGGCGTCGAGCGAGGCGGGGTCGTCGAAGTCCGCGACGGCGGTGCGGACGCCGAGGTCGGCGGCGAGCGCCTCGAGCTTCGCGGCGTCGCGGCCGGTGGCGACGATGTCGGAGGCGGCGGTGCCGCGGGCGAGCAGGTGCTCGACGGCGAGACGGCCGAGGTGGCCGGTGGCTCCGGTGACGACGAGGGTCATGAGGGGTCCTTCCTGACGGGTGGGGCGGGCGGGGTCCGCCGCCAGGAGGGTGCAACCGGCGCATCCTCCTCCTGCTTCCCGGAATGCAGTACCCACTATTTCGTTAGTACTGTCATCACCCCTGTCCCGAGGAGCACCCATGACGATCGCCGACTCCCCCCTGCTCGCCGGGGACGTCTACTCCGCCGACTGCCCGAGCCGCGAGGTCTTCGGCCACGTCACCAGCAAGTGGGGCGTCCTGGTGCTCGCGGCGCTCGCTCCGGGCACGCTGCGCTGGGGCGCTCTGCGGCGCCGGATCGGCGGGATCAGCGAGAAGATGCTCGCTCAGACGCTGCGGATCCTGGAGGAGGACGGCTTCGTGCACCGCGAGGCGCGGCCGGTCGTCCCGCCGCACGTCGAGTACCGGCTGACGCCGCTGGGAGCGGAGCTGGCGGATCGGCTGCTGCCGGTCGTCGAGTGGATCGCGGGGAACGTCGGGGCGGTCCTGGAGGCGCGCTCGGAGGGCCGCCGGGAGGGAAGGTGAGCCTCACCTTCTTGTGAGAACGTTCACGTCCCGTTCAGGGAGGAGCCTCCACCCGGCGGCATCGGCGCCCCCTCCCCCTGCTTGCCTCGATCGCGTCTCCTGCTCGTGATCGAAGGACCTCCATGTCAGACACCGCCCGCCGCCCGCTCCTCCTCCCGATGGCCGGCCACGTGCGCGGCAAGCGCAGCCCCGTCACCTGCGCGCTGAAGTGCGCCAACGCCTGCTCCACCGCGACCTGCAACACGTCGCACAACAGCTACTTCCGCGACATCGTCTCGTCGCAGCTCTCCCGCCGCAGCGCCCTCGGCCTCGGCCTGGCCGGCGCGGTCACCGTCGCCGTCGCCTCCGCCGGAGGAGCGCCCACCGCCGAGGCGGCCGTGGCGACCCCGACCGACGGCTCGCCGCTCGCCTTCACTCCCATCGCTCCGGTGCCGTACACGGTCGACCGGTTCACCGTCCCCGAGGGCTTCGCCTGGCAGCCGATCATCCGCTGGGGCGACCCGCTCTTCGCCGACAGCCCCGCCTTCGACATCGCCGACCAGACGGAGGCCGCCCAGGCCGCGCAGTTCGGCTACAACAACGACTACACCGACATCGTCGAGATCCCGGGCTCGAAGCGCCTCCGCGCCCTGCTCGTCGTGAACCACGAGTACACGAACGAGAGCATCATGTTCCCGGCCGCGCAGCTCGAGGCGGAGCCGGAGCGCGTGCGCGCCGTCGGCCGCGCCGCCCACGGCCTCAGCGTCGTCGAGCTGGTCCGCACCGCGGTCGACCGCCCGTGGGCCTACGTCCGCGGGGGCGAGCGCAACCGCCGCTACCTGCTCGACACCCCCTACGAGGTGACCGGCGCCGCCGCCGGCACCGACCTGCTGAAGACGGTCGCCGACCCCGAGGGCCGCACCGTGCTCGGCACGCTCGGCAACTGCTCCGGGGGCACGACGCCGTGGGGCACGATCCTCTCGGGCGAGGAGAACTTCAACGGCTACTTCCGCGCCGTCGGCACGAGCGACGCCGAGAAGCGCTACGGCCTCGCCGACTCCGAGACCTCGCGCCTCTGGGAGCTCGACGACCCCCGCTTCGACGCCCGCACCCCGGGCTACGAGAACGAGCCGAACCGCTTCGGCTGGATCGTGGAGTTCGACCCCTTCGACCCCGACTCCACGCCGAAGAAGCACACGGCGCTCGGCCGGCTCAAGCACGAGGGCGCGAACGTCATCATCGCCCCGGACGGCCGCGTGGTCGCGTACCAGGGGGACGACGAGCGCTTCGACTACCTCTACAAGTTCGTCTCGACGAAGCGCTACATCGAGGGCGACCGCGCCCACAACAAGACCCTGATGGAGGAGGGCGACCTCTACGTCGCCCGCTTCACCGGCGACTCCCCCGCGGCCGAGATCACCGGCACCGGGGCGGTCCCCTCGGACGGCGGCTTCGACGGCATCGGCGAGTGGCTGCCCCTGGTGCTGAACGGCGCCTCGACGATCGCCGGGATGAGCGTCGCCGAGGTGCTCGTGCACACCCGCCAGGCGGCGGACGCCGCGGGCGCGACCAAGATGGACCGCTGCGAGGACGTGCAGCCCAGCCTGGTCAGCGGCCGGATCTACGTGGCCTGCACCAACAACTCCGCCCGCGGCACCGAGGGCGCCAAGGAGGGCGCGACCGAGGTCAACCCGCGCACCGAGAACCGCGACGGCCACATCGTCGGGATCATCGAGGACGGCGGCGACCAGACCGGCCGCACCTTCACCTGGAACCTGCTGATGCTCTGCGGCGACCAGGCGCAGGGCGACGTCGTCTACTTCTCCGGCTTCCCGGCGGACCAGGTCTCGCCGATCTCGTGCCCGGACAACCTGGCCTTCGACTCGGTCGGGAACCTCTGGATCTCGACCGATGGCGCCCCGAGCGGCATCGGCTACAACGACGGGCTCTTCAAGGTCGCGCTCGAGGGCGCGACGCGCGGCAGGGTGGAGCAGTTCCTCTCGGTGCCCCGCGACGCCGAGACCTGCGGACCGATCGTTCACGACCTCGACCAGCACGTGTTCGTGGCGGTGCAGCACCCGGGCGAGGAGGGCACCTTCGAGGCGCCGACCTCGTTCTTCCCGGACTACGGATCGACGGCGGCGGGAGCGGTGGCGGCACCGCGTCCGACCATCGTGCAGATCCTGCCGGCCTCGCAGGTGGTGGCGCCGACTCCGACGCCGACCGCCGGGCCGACCACGGCACCGACGACCCCGCCGACCACCGCGCCCACGGCGACTCCCACCACGGCTCCGACCGCCGGGCCGACCGCGGCGCCCACCGCGGCTCCGTCCCCGGTGCCCACGACCGCGCCGACCGGCACGCCCACCCCGCTGCCCGTCGGCGGCTCGGGCGGCGGACTGGCCTCGACCGGAGTCGAGAGCGTCGGCCTGATCGCGGGCGCCACCGCACTCCTGGCCGCGGGCGCCACCGCGCTCGGACTCGGAGCGCGGTGGCGCGCGGCCGCCGAGGGCGAGGACGACCTGCAGGCGTGAGGCCGGACAGGGCCCGGGACCGATCACAGGATCGGGGCCCGGGCCCTGTCACGCTCGGGGTCCCGCCGCTCAGGCCCCCGGGACCGGCGGGCCGGTGCGCCAGCGGAGGATCGCCGCGGCGTCGGCGTCGTGCGGCAGCGTCACCACGTCGACCCCCTCCGGGGCGGTGCGGGAGTCGGTGACGAGCACGCGCGCGTCCGTGAGCACGGCGGCGCGGGCCAGCGCGAGGGCGGCGTCGACGGAGTCGATCACCTCGGTGCCCAGCGCCTCCTCCTGGGCCGACGCGACCCACGGCTCCGCGGCGAGCGCCAGCAGAGCGCGCTCGCGCAGCCGGCCGGGGTCGAGCACCAGCGTCTCGACCTGTGCCGAGGCCAGCGCCGTGACGATCGCGCCGAGCGAGTACTCGACGGTGCGGCGCGGCTCCCCGGTGCGCAGGGCGTCGAGCACGTCCTCCTTCTCGCGCAGCAGGATGCGGTCGAGCTGCTCGTCGACGAACCGCTCCAGCGCCCCCTCCTCGCTGCCGGCGGCCCGCGTGTTCACGGGCTCGACGGCCAGGATCGCGGCGCTGCTCGGCGAGAGCTGCTGCGCGAGCAGCTGCCGGGCGTGGATGTCCCCCGCGACGACCAGCAGGCACGGCCGGTGCACGCGCACGAGCTCGTCCACCGCGGCGGCGAGCTCGGCCTGCGTGCGCCGCCAGATCTCCTCCGCGTGGTGGTGGAACCGGTCGTGCCGCCAGCCGCCGGCCTGCGCCTTGTGGAGGGTGTCGGTGCGGCCCTGCACGGCCTGCTCGGCCTCGGGTCGCTGCGCGCCCAGGCGGTGCAGGCGGATCTCGCCGCCGTCCCGCGAGGTCTCGACGACGAGGACGCGCAGGTCGGGCCGGTGCTGCAGCAGCGGCACGATGTCGGGGAGCGGGCTGTAGGAGACGCCCTCGGGCGCGACCGGCCGGCCCGGCAGCACCTCGTTCAGCACGACCCTCCCGTCCACGGCGACCGCGAAGAGGCAGCAGGCGCCCTGGGGGCGCCCGGCCCCCTCGAGCAGAGCGGCGAGGGCCCGGATGTCGGCCTGGGGCGCACCCTGGCGGGCGAGCTCGTCTCCGAGGGACGTGGCGCGCTCGAGCGAGATGTCCGGCGGATCCCCGGAGTCGATCGCGAGGTCGACGTAGAGCTGCGACACGGGCCGGGAGTCGCGGAGGAGCTCGGCCAGGGTCGGGAGAGCGGGGGTGGTGGTCACCATCGGGTCGTCCTTTCCTGTCGTGTCCCGACAGTGTCGGACGGCAGGAGCGGGAGGAGGGACGGGGTTGACTGCTCGCGCGCGCCTCAGAGCAGGCGGCGCGCGGAGGCCCAGGCGGTGAGCTCGTAGCGGGAGGAGAGCTGCAGCTTGCGGAGGACGGCGGAGACGTGGGACTCGACCGTCTTGACCGAGATGAAGAGCTCGGCGGCCGCCTCCTTGTAGGCGTATCCGCGGGCGATCAGGCGCATCACCTCGCGCTCGCGGGCCGAGAGCCGGTCGAGCTCGTCCACCGACTCCGCCTGCTCGCCCGCCAGCGCCCCGAAGGCGTCGAGCACGAAGCCGGCCAGGCGCGGCGAGAACACGGCGTCCCCGCCCGCCACCGCGAGCACGGCCCGGCTCACCTCGGCTCCGGAGCTGGCCTTGGTGATGTAGCCGCGGGCGCCGGCGCGGATCACGCCGACCACGTCCTCCGCGGCGTCCGAGACGCTCAGCGCCAGGAAGCGCGACGACGACCCGGCGCTGCGCCGCAGCACCTCGGCCCCGCCTCCGCCCGCACCGCCCGGCAAATGCACGTCGAGCAGCACCACCTCAGGCGCGAGCGAGGCGACCAGGCCGACGGCGGAGTCGACGTCGGCCGCCTCCCCGACGACCTCGAGCTCGGGGGCGAGGTCGGCCCGCAGGCCGGAGCGGAAGATGGAGTGGTCGTCGACCAGCAGCACGCGGGTCACCGCTCGACCTCCGCGGGGAGCCGAAGATGCACCTCGGTGCCGGTGCCGCCGACCCCGGGACGCACGGTCGCGCTGCCGCCCGCGCGCGCCATCCGGCCGATGATCGACTCGCGGATGCCGAGGCGGTCGCCGGGCACCTCGTCGAGGACGACGCCGGGGCCGCGGTCGCGCACGAACACGTCGACGCCCTGCACGGAGGACTCGAGGTACACCGAGACGTCGCCGCCCGCGTGCCGGGCCGCGTTCAGCACGGCCTCGCGGGTCGCGGCGAGGAGCGCGGCGGCGCCGGGGACGGACACTCCGACGGCCACCACCTCGAGGTGCACGGGGTAGTCGAGCTCGACGGCGGCGGCGATCGCCCGGACCTCGGCGGCCAGGTCGTTGGCGACCGGGACGTCGCGCTCGAACAGCCAGTCGCGCAGCTCCCGCTCCTGGGCGCGGGCGATGCGGGCGACCTCGCTCGAGGCTCCGGCGCGGTTCTGGATGAGCGCGAGGGTCTGCAGCACGGAGTCGTGCAGGTGCGCGGCGATCTCGGCCCGCTGCTCCTCGCGCACGCGGGCGGCGCGCTCGCCCATCAGCTCGGACCAGAGGGTCACCACCCGGGGCGCGGCCAGCACGCCGGCGGCGATCAGCAGCACGCCCACGGCGAGCACCGCGTTGAGGGCGCTCGGGCGGCCGGTGAGCACGGCCGCTCCGGCGAGCACCAGCAGCGCGCAGGAGGCGAGGCGCACCGCGGAGCCGTACCGGGCGGGGCGGACGGCGTCGCCGCGGTCGAGCCCGAGGCTCCAGCCGACGGCTCCTCCCGCGAGCAGGCCGACGGCGACGAGCGCGCGCGTGATGTCGGCGTCGTCGCCGCTGTCGACGGTGATCAGCACGGCGAGCGCCGCGACGGCGGCGGCGAGGGTCAGCAGGCCGGCCACGGGAGCGGAGCGGCGGACGGCCGGATCCGCGTCGCGCGACTCGAGCGGCGCGAGGGGCACCAGGGCCCAGAGCCAGAGGTAGAGGAGCGCGCCGCCCCCGCCGAGCGCGGTCGTGAGGACGGCCAGGAGGCGGGTCCTCCGCACGCTCCAGCCGAGGTGGTCGGCGACCGCGGTGCACACTCCGCCGAGCAGCATCGTCCGCGGCCGCTGCAGCGGGGGGCGGACGGCGGTGCCGGGGACTGTGCTCACCCCTGCATCCAAACAGGTCGGCCGCACGATCGGGGGTGCTCTCGGGGTCGGATCAGGGGTTCCCCCGATGGTCCGGGCCGTGGAGCGCACGGGAGACTCGCAGCATGACAGGACAGAGCACGACCCCGCCGGGCTCCGCGGAGCCCGGCGGGGTCGTGCTCTGTCCTGTCATGCTGCGAGTCTCCCG
>NZ_PSVD01000009.1:0-120825 GCF_002932035.1 Rathayibacter sp. AY1F6
GGGCGCTCTCGTCCTCGACGAGCAGGATGCTGGTCACGCGTGTTCTCCTATCGGGGCGGTCGCCGCGAAGGGCGTCCGGGCGGGGTCGGCCGTCGGGGTGACGGTCGGCGTCGCGGAGGGCGCGGGGGTCAGCGTCGAGTAGGCCTCGAGGGCGTTCGTCAGGACGGGGACGAGGAGCTCCTTGCCCTGCTCGGAGCCGTACTGGAAGTAGACGGGGAGCAGGCCGCCGGGGATCGTGTCGATGTCATCCATCTGGACGGCCTCGGTGCTGTCGGGGCGGACCTCGGTACGGCCGGGGACGGCGTCGACGGTGTCGCTGGTGCGGCCCGCGGAGCCCTCATACTGCACCTCGACGCTCAGCGCCTCATCGGTGGAGTTCACGAGCGTCACGATCAGGGTGCCGGCCTCGCCGTCGTCCGAGACGATCATCGCGTTGCGGATGGCGAGATCGCCGATCGTCGCGCCGACTCCGTCGCTCGGGTCGTAGATCTTGCGCGTCGCCTGCGGGGCGACGAGGTTGCAGCCGGCGGTAGCGAGGGCGACGCCGACCGCGAGAACGACGGATGCAGCGATACGCGCCTTCACAGGAACCTCCAGATCGTCGGCCCCGCTCGCCCCGGACAGGGCGACTTCACTGTGCACGAGCCGACACCAGGCTAGCGTAGCGAGCACCGCGGCTCCGCCCGTCCGGACTCCCGTCCCGCTCGGCGCGCATGGTAATCTTTCCGCCGCTGAAAGGACGTCGCATGCAGTTCGAGGTCGGAGAGACGGTCGTCTACCCCCATCACGGAGCCGCCACGATCGCCGAGGTGAAGACCCGGACGATCAAGGGCCAGGAGAAGACGTACCTGAAGCTCCGCGTCGCGCAGGGCGACCTCGTCATCGAGGTGCCCGCCGACAACGTCGACCTGGTCGGCGTCCGCGACGTCATCGGCCGCGAGGGCGTCGAGCGCGTGTTCGAGGTCCTGCGCGCCGAGGTCGTCGAGGAGCCGACCAACTGGTCGCGCCGCTACAAGGCCAACCTCGAGAAGCTCGGGTCCGGAGACGTCGTCAAGGTCTCCGAGGTCGTCCGCGACCTCACCCGCCGCGACCGCGACCGCGGCCTCTCGGCGGGGGAGAAGAGCATGCTCGCCAAGGCCCGCCAGATCCTCGTCTCCGAGCTCGCCCTGGCCGAGAAGACCGACGAGGACGCCGCCTCCGTGCTCCTCGACGAGGTCCTCGCATCCTGAACGGTCCGGCCGGCGCGCCGACCGCGGCCGTCGTCGTCGTCGCCGCCGGCAGCGGCACGAGGCTCGGCCGCGAGCGCCCCAAGGCCTACGTCGACTGCGCGGGGAGGACGATCCTCGAGCGCAGCCTGCGCACGGTGCTGCTGCTCGCGGAGCCGGTCCAGATCGTCGTCGTGGCTCCCGCCGCCCTCCTCGAGGAGACGGCCGCTCTGACGCACGCCGCCGGAGCCCCGGACGGCTCCGTCAGCGTCGTCGCCGGAGGCGCCAGCCGCCAGGAGTCGGTCGCTCGAGGGCTCCGGGCGCTCGGCCCGGCCGTCGAGACGGTGCTCGTGCACGACGCCGCCCGCGCCCTCACGCCCGTCGACCAGTTCGAGCGGGTGATCGCGGCGGTCCGGGAGACGGGCGGCGGAGTGATCCCGGGTCTGCCGGTCACCGACACGATCAAGCGCATCCGCGCCGACGGCGGGATCCTCGGCACGGTGGACCGCTCCGAGCTCGCCGCGGTGCAGACGCCGCAGGGCTTCCCGCGCGCGCTCCTCGACGAGGCCTACGCCTCGGCGGAGGAGGACTTCACCGACGACGCGGCGCTCCTCGCCTCGCGCGGCAGTCCCTCGATCGTCGTCGCCGGCGACCCGCTCGCCTTCAAGATCACCACCCCCTGGGACCTGGCCCGCGCCGAGCAGGTGCTCGCACCGCCGCCCGCCGTCGTCGTGCCGCGCGTCGGCATCGGCACGGACGTGCACGCGTTCGACGACGCGTCGCCGCTCTGGCTCGCCGGGCTGCACTGGCCGGGGGAGCGGGGCCTGTCCGGGCACAGCGACGGCGACCCGGTCGCCCACGCGATCTGCGACGCGCTCCTGGGGGCGGCGGGTCTCGGCGACATCGGCTCCCGCTTCGGCACGGCCGACCCGCGCTTCGCGGACGCCCACGGCGAGGTCTTCCTCCGCGCGACCCGCGAGCTGGTGGAGGCCGCCGGCTTCGCCATCGGCAACGTCTCGGTGCAGCTCATCGGCAACCGCCCGAAGTTCTCGCCGCGGCGCGAGGAGGCGCAGAGGCTGCTCTCGGAGCTGCTCGGCGCACCGGTCAGCGTCGCCGCCACCACCTCGGACGCGCTGGGCTTCACCGGCCGGGGCGAGGGGGTCGCCGCGACCGCGACGGCACTCGTCCTGCCGACCCCCGCTGTCGCCCGGTAGTCCCCGGGCGGAGCCGCCGACCCGGCCGGGAGCGGTCCGCCCGGTAAACTCGCCCGCGTGACTCTGCGACTGCATGACTCGAAGGCCCAGGCCCTCGTCGATTTCGTCCCCCTCCGCGAGAACGAGGTCGGGATGTACGTCTGCGGACCCACCGTGCAGTCCTCTCCCCACATCGGGCACCTGCGCTCCGCCCTCGCCTACGACCAGCTGCGCCGCTGGCTGGCGTACCGCGGCTTCCAGGTCACCCTGGTGCGCAACGTGACCGACATCGACGACAAGATCCTCGCCATCGCCGAGGACGCGCGGCGTCGGGCGCCCGAGGGCGCGCCGGTCGAGCAGTGGTGGGCGCTCGCCTACCGCGTGGAGCTCGAGTTCACCGCCGCGTACACGGCCCTCGGCATCCTCCCGCCGACCTACGAGCCGCGCGCGACCGCGAGCATCGCCGAGATGATCACGCTCATCCAGACCCTGATCGAGCGCGGTCACGCCTACCCGGCGCCCGACGACTCCGGCGACGTCTACTTCGACACGCGGTCCTGGCCGGACTACGGCTCACTCACCCACCAGCGCCTCGAGAGCATGGAGGCGGCGACCGACGCCGACCCGCGCGGCAAGCGCGACCCGCACGACTTCGCTCTCTGGAAGGGCGCCAAGCCGGAGGAGCCCGAGTCGGCCGCCTGGGCCTCGCCGTGGGGCGCCGGGCGCCCCGGCTGGCACATCGAGTGCTCCGCGATGTCGACGAAGTACCTCGGCACCCAGTTCGACATCCACGGCGGCGGGCTCGACCTGCGCTTCCCCCACCACGAGAACGAGCTCGCCCAGTCCAGCGCCGCCGGCCACGCCTTCGCCAGCTACTGGCTGCACAACGGCCTCGTGTCCGTCACCGGCCAGAAGATGAGCAAGTCGCTCGGCAACTCGGTGTTCGCCTCCGAGCTGCTCGAGGCGGCCCGCCCGCTCGTCGTCCGCTACTACCTCGGCTCGGCCCACTACCGCTCCACCCTCGAGTTCCACGACGGGGCCCTCGAGGAGGCCGAAGCGGCGCTGGAGCGGATCGAGGGCTTCCTCGAGCGCTCCCGCCGCCGCCTCGACGGCACGCGGTTCGCCGCGCTCGGCGAGCCGGTGGTTCCGGAGGAGTTCGCCGAGGCGATGGACGACGACCTGTCCGTCCCGCAGGCCATCGGCGTCCTGCACGAGACCGTGCGCGCCGGCAACGCCGCCCTCGACGCCGAGGACCTCGGCTCCGTCTCGGCCCTGCGCACCCAGGTGCTCGCGATGGCGGCCGTGCTCGGCATCGACCCGGAGGCGCCCGAGTGGGCGCGCTCCGACGACGAACCCTCGTACCGCGCGCTCAGCGTGCTGGTCGACCGCCTGGTCGCCGAACGCCAGACCGCGCGCGAGCAGCGCGACTGGGCGAGCGCCGACCGCATCCGAACCGATCTCGCCGCGGCGGGAATCACGATCGAAGACACCCAGACGGGTGCGCATTGGAGTCTCGATGGCGAATAAGCCCGGCCGCCCCGGAGCGGTCCGAAAGAAGAGCAAGGGCAAGGCCGTCGGTTCCGGCGGTCAGGGCCGTCAGGCCCTCGAGGGCAAGAAGCCCACGCCCAAGGCCGAGGACCGGCCCTACCACCCCGCAGGCAAGGCGAAGCTCGCGCGCGAGCGCTTCGTCGCCGCCGGCGGAAAGGGCCGTCCCGGCGGAGCCCTCTCCGCGGCCGCCCGCGGACAGGGGCGCCCCGCCCCGTCGCGCAAGCCCAAGAGCGGCGACGACTTCGAGATGGTGACGGGCCGGAACTCGGTCCTCGAGGCGCTGCGCGCCAGCATCCCGGCCACCACCCTGTACCTCGCGACCCGCATCGAGATGGACGACCGGGTCAAGGAGGCGCTCAAGATCGCCACCGCCCGCGGCCTTCCCGTGCTCGAGGTCATGCGCCCGGAGCTCGACCGCCTCGCCGGCCCCGACTCCGTGCACCAGGGCCTCGTGCTGAAGGTGCCGCCCTACGAGTACGCCCACCCGAGCGACCTGCTCGAGCGCAGCGTCTCCCGCGGAGCGGTCCCCCTCCTCGTCGCCCTCGACGGCATCACCGACCCGCGCAACCTCGGAGCGATCATCCGCTCCGTCGCCGCGTTCGGCGGCCAGGGCGTCATCGTCCCGCAGCGCCGCTCCGTGGGCCTCAACTCCGCCGCCTGGAAGACCTCCGCCGGAGCCGCCGCGCGCATCCCCGTCGCGATGGCGTCCAACCTCACCGCCATGATCAAGGACTTCAAGCGCGCGGGCGTCTTCGTCATCGGACTCGACGGCGACGGCGACGTGATGCTGCCCGGCCTCGAACTCGCCGACCGGCCGCTCCTCGTCGTCGTCGGCAGCGAGGGCAAGGGCCTCTCCCGCCTCGTCACCGAGCAGTGCGACGCCGTCGTCTCCATCCCGATCAGCTCCGCCACCGAATCCCTCAACGCCGGGATCGCGGCGTCGGTCGCGCTCTACGAGATCTCCAAACTCCGCTCCGCCTCCGAGTAGCGCGGGCACCGGCACGGCGATCTGCGGCGTTGTCGCCGGGCGCGATACCGCCGGTATCGCTTCCTCCTCCGCCTTCCAGCTCACAGCGCGAGCGCCGGCACGGCGATCTGCGGCGTTGTCGTCGGGCGCGATACCGCCGGTATCGCTTCCTCCTCCGCCTTGCAGCTCACCGCGCCGGCACCCGCGCTCCAGGTCTGGATGTCAGGGGCGCCGCCTTCGGCGAGCGGACAGGGGCGCCGCCTGCGGCGAGCGGATCGAGGGCGCCGCCTGCGGCGAGCGAGCCGGGGGAATGCGAAGAGGGCCCGTGCTGACAGCGCGGGCCCTCTTGCGGTGGGGGGTCAGACGTTCTTCGTCCAGTCGACGTCGGCGTCCTCGTCGGTGAGCTCGGCGTCGCCGGACTCGTCGAGGACGAGGTTCGGGAGGGTCAGCGCCTCGGTGGGAGGAGCGATGACCGTCGCCTCGTCGCGGCGGTGACGCAGGATGTCGTTCACGTAGGCGGTGACCGCCTCTGCCAGGGGGACGTCGCGCGCCTGCTGCTGCGACATGAACCATCGGTGCTCGAGCAGCTGGTGGAACATCTCGGCCGGCTCCAGGCGGCCCTTGAGATCACGGGGGATCGAGCGGATGACCGGCTCGAACACCTGCGCCAGCCACTCGTGCGCCACCATCTCCTCGTCCAGGCCCTGCTTGTCGTAGGTCGCCGTGTACGAGTCGAGGTCGTTGAGCAGGCGCCGCGCCTGGTTCTCCTGCGCGTCCAGCCCGGTGAGACGGAGCAGCCGCCGCTGGTGGTGGCCGGCGTCGACCACCTTCGGCTGGATCCGCACCGTGGACCCGGCCTCGTCGGTCTTGATCGCGAGCTCCTCGATGTCGAAGCCCAGCTCGTTCAGCCGGTTCACGCGGTCGTTGATCCGCCAGCGCTCCGACGTCGCGAACGACTCGGCACCGGTCAGCTCCTTCCAGAGGCTGCGGTACGCCGCGACGATGCCGTCGGAGACCGTGATCGGATCGAGGTCGTCGTCGACGCGTCCGCCGGCCTCGAGGTCGAGCAGCTCGCCGGCGATGTTGACGCGGGCGATCTCCAGATCGTTCTCGCGCTGGCCGTTCGAGAGGCCGCCCGAGTAGAGCTGCCCGGTCTCCGCATCGACCAGGTAGGCGGCGAAGGCGCCGGCATCGCGCCGGAAGAGGGTGTTCGAAAGGGACACGTCGCCCCAGAAGAAGCCGATCACGTGCAGGCGGACCAGGAGGAGCGCCAGCGCGTCGACCAGACGGGTCGCCGTGTCCGGCCGCAGCGTCTGCGAGAAGAGCGCCCGATAGGGGAGCGAGAACTTGAGGTGACGGGTGACCAGCACGGCGGGCAGGGCCTCGCCCTCGTCGTCGGTGCGGTTCGTGATCACGGCGCCCGGCACCACGCACGGCACGTCGAGGCGCTGCAGCGTCTTCAGCATCTCGTACTCGCGCCGCGACATCTCGGCGGTCGTCTCCTTGACGGCGACGACGTGTCCGGAGAGGTGGGCGAAGCGGACCGTGTGCCGCGAGATGCCCTTCGGCAGGGCGGCGATGTACTCGTCGGGCCAGTCGTCGAGCCGCAGGTTCCACGGCAGGTCGAGCAGGGCCGGGTCGACGGTGGCCGAGGTGATGTTCAGGGAGCCGGACATGGTGCGCCGTTCGTGTCGCGTGTCGGACGGTGGGGGAGCCGCAGACGACGCTGCCGCCGCCCTGGAGGGGACGGCGGCAGCGTGCGGTGCAGGAGGAGGCTCAGGAGAGGCGCTCGCCCGACTCCGCGTCGAAGATGTGCACGCGGTGGTTCGCGGTCACGTACACGCGGTCGCCCGCGGTCGGGTGCACGCGGCCGTCGACGCGCGCGACGATGTCGGTGCGGCGGCCCTCGACCTCGGTGTGGCCGTAGAGGTAGCCGTCCGAGCCGAGCTCCTCGATGAGGTCGACCTCGATCGGCAGTCCGCCGGGCTGGGTCGAGACGGTGACGTCCTCGGGTCGCACGCCGAGCGTGACGACCTTCTGGCTCGTCTTCGCGAGCGCCTCGCGGGCGATCGGGAGGACGGTGTCGCCGAACTTGACGCCGCCGTCGGTGACGTCCGCGTGGAACAGGTTCATCGCGGGCGAGCCGATGAAGCCGGCCACGAAGACGTTGTTCGGGTTCTCGTACAGGTCGCGGGGCGAGCCGACCTGCTGGAGGAGGCCGTCCTTGAGGACCGCGATGCGGTCGCCCATGGTGAGCGCCTCGGTCTGGTCGTGGGTGACGTAGACCGTGGTGATGCCCAGGCGGCGCTGCAGCGTGCCGATCTGGGTGCGGGTGGACACGCGGAGCTTGGCGTCGAGGTTCGACAGCGGCTCGTCCATGAGGAAGACCTGGGGCTTGCGGACGATGGCGCGGCCCATCGCGACGCGCTGGCGCTGGCCACCGGAGAGCGCCTTCGGCTTGCGGTTCAGGTAGGGCTCGAGGTCGAGCATCTTCGCGGCCTCGAGGACCCGCGCGGCGCGCTCGTCCTTGTTGACGCCGGCGATCTTGAGCGCGAAGCCCATGTTCTCGGCGACCGACATGTGCGGGTACAGCGCGTAGTTCTGGAAGACCATCGCGATGTCGCGGTCCTTCGGCGGAACGTCCGTGACGTTGCGGTCGCCGATGAGGATGCGGCCCTCGTTGACCTCTTCGAGGCCGGCGAGCATGCGCAGCGAGGTGGACTTGCCGCAGCCGGAGGGGCCGACGAGGACGAGGAACTCGCCGTCGCCCACCTCGAGGTTGAGCTTGTCGACGGAGGCGCGAGTGGCCCCGGGGTAGACGCGGGACGCGTGGTCGAAAGTTACGGACGCCATTGTTCTTGCTCCTTCACCGGCAGGTACGTGCCGGACGATCCGAGTGAATGGAAGTGATGGTCATCATCGCGTGGGCGACTCCGACCAACCGTCACAGTATGCCACGGGGCCGACAGTCGTCGGTCGGGCACCGCGTATCCGTCGTTTGGAGGTTTCCCAGGGCTCGCGCGTAGGATTCCGGCGAGTCGCGCCCGGCGACCCCCTTCTTCCCCCTCTCTCATTCGGAGCGTTCTTGTCATGACCACCGGCGGAGCCAATGACCGTCTCTCGAAGAACCAGCGACGAGAGGCCGCCCGAGAGAAGGCGCGCCGCCTGCGCGAGCAGCAGAAGCGCCGCGACCGCGTGAGCCGCTTCGCCCTGCAGGGCGGGCTCGCCGCCGTCGTGATCGCGGTCGTCGTGATCGTGGTCTTCGCCGTCACCTCGAGCATCCGCCCCGCGGGCCCGGGCCCGGCGAACATGGCGAGCGACGGTGTCGTCATCGGCGAGAACATGGTCGCGCAGACGAGCGGCGCCGTCGCCGCCGACGGGACGCCCACCCCCAGCGCGCTCGACACCTCGGCCGGCACGGTCGACATCCGGGTCTACCTCGACTACCTCTGCCCCTACTGCGGCCAGTTCGAGAAGACCAACGGCGACCAGATCAAGGAGTGGGTGACCAGCGGTGCCGCGACGGTCGAGATCCACCCGATCGCCATCCTCACGACCCGCTCCAACGGCACCAAGTACTCGGAGCGCTCGGCCAACGCCGCCGCGTGCGTCGCGGACCGCTCGCCCGACTCGTTCTTCGACTTCAACTCCCTGCTGTTCGCCAACCAGCCGGCGGAGGGGACCGACGGACTCTCGGACGACCAGTTGAAGGATTACGCCTCGCAGGCCGGCGTCGAGGACACGGCGGCCGTGAACACCTGCATCGACGACCAGAGCTTCGTGAGCTGGGTCCGCGCCGCGACCGAGCGCGCCACCTCGGGTCCGCTGCCCGGCACGGACGTGCCCGCAGTCACGGGCACCCCGACCGTCCTGGTCAACGGCGAGGCGTACTCGGGCTCGCTGACCGACCCGGACGCTTTCAGCTCCTTCGTGCTCTCGGCCGCCGCCGACTCCTACTCGTCGGCGACTCCCGCGCCCACCTCCTCCGAGACCCCGGCGCCGAGCGACACGCCCGCCTCGACCGAGGCCCCCGCGTCGACCGAGACGCCCGCGTCGACCGAGACCCCCGCTCCCAGCGACGCCCCGGTCTCCACCGAGGCTCCGGCCTCCTCCGAGCCCACTCCGGCCGCCGCGGGCTGAGCCCCGGACGCGCAAGAACCCCGCGCATGCAGAAGGCCCCGACCGCACACAGCGGTCGGGGCCTTCTTCTCTCCTGAGCCGACGACGGGACTTGAACCCGTAACCGCCCGATTACAAGTCGGGTGCGCTACCAATTGCGCCACGTCGGCAGGTGCGCTCGCGCGCCCGGCCACCCTATCGCGGTCCCCGGATCCGCCCGGATCGGGGCCCGCCGCGTCTCACGGTTCGAGGATGCTGAGGTGCCGCTCGGCGGGAGCGGGACGCTTGGGGCCGCCGATCTTCCCGTCGGGACGGCCGACGTAGAGCCAGCCGAGCAGCTCCTCGCCCTTCTCGAGGCGATGCGCCTTCCGCACGGCCTTGTCGCGCGTGTAGGAGCCGGTGCGCCAGAAGACACCCCAGCCCGCCTCGTCGAGCAGCAGGCTCAGGAGGTGGGCGACGCCCGAGGCGACGGCCTCCTGCTCCCAGGCCGGCACCTTCGACTTCTTGACGCTGACCACGACGGCCAGCAGCAGGGAGGCGCGGTGCGTCTTCTCGATGTACTTCCGCGGGTCCTTCTTCGCCCCCGAGGCGACCGCGAAGCTGCGGCCGACCCGGTCGCGGGCGGCGCCGCGGATCTCGATGACCCGCCACGGGCGCAGCGAGCTGTGATCGGCGAGACGCGACGCCGCCGAGACGAACGCCGCGATCTCGTCGTGCCCCGGAGCCTCCGGCGTCACCTTCGAGCGCGATCGGCGCGCGAGGACGGCCTCGAGCACGGGGGAGGAGGACACGGTCACTCGCCCTCGGCCTGGAAGTTCAGGGCGATCGAGTTCATGCAGTAGCGGTCGCCGGTGGGCGTGCCGAAGCCGTCGGGGAAGACGTGTCCCAGGTGGGATCCGCAGTTCGCGCAGCGGACCTCGGTGCGGACCATGCCGAGGGTGCTGTCCTCGATCAGCTGGACCGCGTCCGGGTTCACGGACTCGTAGAAGCTCGGCCAGCCGCAGCCGGAGTCGAACTTGGTGCCGCTCTTGAAGAGCTCGGCGCTGCAGGCGGCACAGGTGTAGAGGCCGGAGCGGTGCTCGTCGAGCAGCTCGCCGGTCCACGGGCGCTCGGTGGCCGCTTCGCGCAGGACCGCGTACTGGTCGCGGTCGAGCTCCTCGCGCCACTCGGCGTCGGACTTGTTCACGGAATACGACGACATGGGTCTCCCTCGGAATCCTCGTCAGTGTACGGGGGCGGTCGCGCCCCTCCACCTGGTCCAACCCCTGGGGCGACGGCTCCATTCCGCCTCCGCGGGCTGTGGAGGAGACTCCCCGCCTCCATGCCGCGACACGGTCACGAGGTGTTCGGAGCGCCTCCCCGGCGGCGGCCGTGGGCCTGCCTACCCTGGACGGATGAGCAGGACGACGGACCCGAGGCCGGGCACCGGTCTGTCCGAGCGCGAGCTGCGGGTGCTCGCCTTCGAGCGCGAGTGGACGGCCCGCTCCGGGGACAAGGACGACGCCATCCGCTCCCAGTTCGGACTGTCGGCCGCCCGCTATTATCAGGTGCTCAGCGCGGTGCTCGCCTCTCCGGCCGCCCTCGCGCACGACCCGATGCTCGTCACGCGGCTGCAGCGCATCCGCGACCAGCGCGCCGGCGCCCGCGCCTCGCGACGCCTCGGGCGCCTCGAGTAGACGAGCTGCTCGAGTCCACCAACGGAAGGCCGGCCGTACCCCCGATGTCGAACACGCACCCGAGAGACCGCTTCGACGAGGTCCCGGCGACGGAGGCGCGCGTCGGCGCCCACCGCCGGCCGCCGGCCCCTCACGCCCGCGCCGTCGCCCTCGCCTGGGCCGCGCTCGCCACCGGAGTCATCGTCCTGCTCGGCTTCATCGGGCTGCTGGTCATCGACGACCGGGTGCAGTTCACAGACGTGTTCACTCCGCCCACCGCGACCGCGGAGGCGACTCCGACCGCTGCCGCGACGCTCGATCCCGAGCTCGCCATCGCCATCCTCAACGGCACCGCCACCGTCGGACTCGCCGCCAGCGCCGGCGACGCCCTGACGACGGCCGGCTGGAGCGTCCCGACCGTCGCGAACGCGAACACCGAGGACATCGCCGCCACGACCGTCTACTTCACCGACCCGGCGCTCGAGGGAGCGGCCCTCGGTCTCGTCGACTCGCTCGGAACGGGGACCGTCCTGCTCTCGCAGGACTTCGTCGAGACGGGCTCCGTCGTCGTGGTCCTGGGGGCCGATTACGCGTCCGAGCAGGGCTGATCGGGGCCCTCTGTTACGGGCACGTTTCCTCCGTGTTGAATCCCGGGCAACTCTTCCCCGCGAGGCCCTTTCCAGCCCCTCCCGGGGCCGACAGCCGGATTAGTATTCCTGACCAGGCACCAGCACATCGCTCGTGCCGCGGGCATCACAGCACTGGGGAGTACAGAGATGGCGAACGGAACCGTCAAGTGGTTCAACGCTGAGAAGGGCTACGGCTTCATCACGGTCGACGGCGGCGGACAGGACGTCTTCGTCCACTACTCCGCGATCGACATGTCGGGGTACAAGGTCCTCGAGGAGGGGCAGCAGGTCGCGTTCGAGGTCGGCACGGGGTCGAAGGGCCCCCAGGCCGAATCGGTCCGCCCGGCCTGACCGCCGAGCCTCCCGGGAGCCGTCGTCCGCCTCGTGCGGGCGGCGGCTCCTTCGTGTCGGAGCGCGTGCCGGTCGCTTGCACTCGTCCACCGCGAGTGCCAGAATCGACCTTGGCACTCGCTCCGGTCGAGTGCCAGCACAGACATTTCACGACGTCCGGGAGGGACGAGAAACACACATGGCCAAGATCATTGCTTTTGACGAAGAAGCCCGCCGCGGCCTCGAGCGTGGACTCAACACTCTGGCCGACGCGGTCAAGGTGACCCTCGGCCCGCGCGGCCGCAACGTCGTCCTCGAGAAGAAGTGGGGCGCTCCCACGATCACGAACGACGGCGTCTCCATCGCCAAGGAGATCGAGCTCGACGAGCCGTACGAGAAGATCGGCGCCGAGCTCGTCAAGGAGGTCGCCAAGAAGACCGACGACGTCGCCGGCGACGGAACCACCACCGCGACCGTCCTCGCTCAGGCGCTCGTCCGCGAGGGCCTGCGCAACGTCGCGGCCGGCGCCGACCCGATCAGCCTCAAGAAGGGCATCGAGAAGGCCGTCAAGGCCGTCACCGCCGAGCTCATCGCCGGCGCGAAGGCGATCGAGACCAAGGAGGAGATCGCGGCGACCGCCTCCATCTCCGCCGCGGACCCCGAGATCGGCGCGATCATCGCCGAGGCGATCGACAAGGTCGGCAAGGAGGGCGTCGTCACCGTCGAGGAGTCGAACACCTTCGGCACCGAGCTCGAGCTCACCGAGGGCATGCGCTTCGACAAGGGCTACCTGTCGCAGTACTTCGTGACCGACCCCGACCGCCAGGAGGCGGTGTTCGAGGACCCCTACATCCTCATCGTCAACTCCAAGGTCTCGAACATCAAGGACCTGCTCCCGGTCGTCGACAAGGTGATCCAGGCGGGCAAGCAGCTGCTGATCATCGCCGAGGACGTCGACGGCGAGGCGCTGGCGACCCTGGTCGTCAACAAGATCCGCGGCATCTTCAAGTCGGTCGCCGTCAAGGCTCCCGGCTTCGGCGACCGTCGCAAGGCGCAGCTCCAGGACATCGCGATCCTCACCGGCGGCCAGGTCATCTCCGAGGAGGTCGGCCTCAAGCTCGAGAACGTCACCCTCGACCTGCTCGGCTCGGCCCGCAAGGTCGTCATCACCAAGGACGAGACCACGATCGTCGAGGGTGCCGGCGACGCCGAGGCGATCGCCGGCCGCGTCGCGCAGATCCGCGGCGAGATCGAGAACACCGACAGCGACTACGACCGCGAGAAGCTCCAGGAGCGCCTCGCGAAGCTCGCCGGCGGCGTCGCGGTCATCAAGGCCGGAGCGGCGACCGAGGTCGAGCTCAAGGAGCGCAAGCACCGCATCGAGGACGCCGTCCGCAACGCGAAGGCCGCCGTCGAGGAGGGCATCGTCGCCGGTGGTGGCGTCGCCCTCATCCAGGCCGGCAAGCTCGCCTTCGAGAAGCTCGAGCTCGTCGGAGACGAGGCGACCGGCGCGAACATCGTCAAGGTCGCCATCGACGCTCCGCTCAAGCAGATCGCCCTCAACGCGGGCATGGAGCCCGGCGTCGTCGCTGCGAAGGTCCGCGAGCTGCCCACCGGACACGGCCTCAACGCCGCGACCGGCGAGTACGTCGACCTCATCGCCGCGGGCATCATCGACCCGGTCAAGGTCACGCGCTCCGCTCTGCAGAACGCGGCGTCGATCGCCGGTCTCTTCCTCACCACGGAGGCCGTCGTCGCCGACAAGCCCGAGAAGAACCCGGTCGCTGCGGGCGGCGACCCCACCGGAGGCATGGACTTCTAGTCCAGGCCCCCCACCACGCAGAAGGCGGTTCCCCTCCGGGGGAGCCGCCTTCCGCGTTTCCGGAGGCATCTGACCGAGTAGCGGGCGACCCCACCGGCAGGTGGTCCTGGATCCGCTCCGCGACCACAACGGCGGTCCTCCTGCGGTGGCACCGCCCTCCGCGCCGCCTCGGTCTCCTCAGCGGACACCGGCACCGGAAGCGCGTGGAAGGCGCCGGTGCGGGTCGCGACGTCCGGGTCAAGGCAGAGAAGTCTTCGGCCGAACGGATGCGGACGGCGATCCCGCAGGATCCGGTGACGCGGCATCCGTCGAGCGTCGGGTCTCATCTCCAGCGGTCCGGGCGGGGTCGCCGCCCGGTGGCCCCCAAGAGGAGAGAGTGAGCTGCGCGCGGCCGTGAGCGCCGGGTGCGCGAGGTCACGGTCGCCCCGGCCGGATCGATCCGTGCCGCTCGCGGACGTCGACGGGAGAGCCCGGACCGAAGGGGTCCCCGAGGAAGGACGGACCGCGGTGCGGATCAGACCGAGGCGGGGGAGGTCTCGCCGTTCTGGCCGACCGTGAGCAGCGGCAGCGCGACGCGGAAGGTCGCGCCTCCGCCCGGCGTCTCGACGACGTCCACGCGGCCCTTGTGCGCGGCGACGATCGAGGACACGATCGCCAGTCCGAGGCCGCTGCCGCCGGTCTCGCGGGTCCGCGACGTGTCCGCGCGCCAGAAGCGCTGGAAGATCTTCTCGCGGATCTGCGGCGGGATGCCCTCGCCGTGATCGATGACCTCCAGGAGTGCGAGGCGGCGGGAGCGGTCGACGGCGACGCCGATCTCGATCGGAGTGTCCTCGGGCGTGTAGCGGACGGCGTTGCCGATCAGGTTCGTCAGGACCTGGCGGATCTTGTTCTCCTCCGCCATCACCATCGCCGGCACGCCCGGCTCCTCGGGGGCGGTGGCGGTGCCGGCGGCGATCTCCTCGGCGTTGACCCGTCGCGGACGCCGGCGGAATCGGGCGAGCCTCGCTCCTGCAGCGGCGATCGGGCCGGTGAGCCCGGGGTTCGTCAGCTCCATGGTCTGCGTGGCGGAGGCGCCGGCCTCGTCGGGCTCGAGCGCGGGCGTCTCCACGGGGGTGTCGTCGCGGGTCTCGACGCCGAAGTCGCGGTCGGGCCAGGAGGCCATCGCGTCCATCGCGGCGTCGCGGGCGAGCGGCATCAGATCGACGGGCGCGAGTGCGAGAGGCTTCGTCTCGTCGAGGCGGGCGAGCTCGAGAAGGTCCTCGACCAGGCCGCCCATCCGGATCGCCTCCTTCTCGATGCGCTCCATCGCCTGGCCGACGGCCTCGGGCGTCTGCAGAGCGCCCATCCGGTACAGCTCGGCGTAGCCGCGGACGGAGACCAGCGGGGTGCGCAGCTCGTGGCTGGCGTCGCCGACGAAGCGGCGCATCTGGTCGATCGTGCGGGCGCGGTCGCGGAAGGCGGAGTCGATCCGCCCGAGCATCGCGTTCAGGGAGCGGTTGAGGCGTCCGACCTCGGTGTTGGGTGTCGTGCCGTCCAGGCGCTGGCTGAAGTCGCCGTCGGCGATGGCGGCGGCGGTCTGCTCGACCTCGCGCAGCGGGGCGAAGGTGGTGGTGACCAGCAGGCGGGTGAGGAGTGCGCCGATCACGACGATCGCGACTCCGAAGCCGAGGAAGATCGTGAGGTACGTCGTCATGATGACGTCGACGCTGCGGGTCGACACCGCGAGCAGGAGCGTCTGGTACTCGGTGCCCCTCGTGAACACCGTCGACATGACGTGGTACTCGACCTTGCCGTTGGAGCTCCAGATCTCCATCGGCTTGTCGCCGCCCTGCAGCGCCTGCTCGAGGGTGAAGGTCTGCGGGAAGGCGGGGTCGGCCGCGCCGGACGCGTTCGTGTTGTCGAGCGTGCCGTACTGGTCGTAGACGGCGCCGAAGTCGGCCTTGGACTCGTCGATCGCGGCGAGGTCGTTGACGGAGAGGTCGCTCGCCGTCCGCTGGACCTGGTCGGCCAGCTGCGCGTCGAGCTGGGCGACGAGCTGCGGCTTCAGCATCGTCATCGTCCCGATCCCGGAGACGAGGAGTCCCAGCGTGAGCAGGAGGACCGTGACCGCGGTGATCTTGGTGCGCAACGAGATGGAGTTCCACCGCTCGGCCAGACCCTGGTGCATGGCGGTGGAACTCCCTCGGGATCGGCGGGCGCCGCGCCTCCGGCGGGAGGTGGCGCCGAGGTGGCGGAGGCTAGGCCTTCGCGACCTTCAGCATGTATCCGAATCCTCGCTTGGTCTGGATGAGCGATTCCTCCGAATGCGTGTCGAGCTTACGTCGCAGGTACGAGATGTAGGACTCGACGATGCCCGCATCGCCGTTGAAGTCGTACTCCCAGACGTGGTCGAGGATCTGCGCCTTGCTGAGCACCCGGTTCGGGTTGAGCATCAGGTAGCGGAGCAGCTTGAACTCGGTGGGGCTGAGCTCCACCGGCTCGTCGCCGACGAGGACCTCGTGCGTGTCCTGGTCCATCGTCAGCTCGCCGGCCCGGATGACCGCGTCCTCCTCGGCGTGCATGGTGCGGCGGAGGATCGCCTTGATGCGCGCGACGATCTCGTCGAGGCTGAACGGCTTCGTGACGTAGTCGTCACCGCCGACGGTGAGGCCCGTGATCTTGTCCTCGGTGTCGTCCTTCGCCGTGAGGAAGAGGATGGGGGAGGTGTACCCGGCCGAGCGGAGGCGCTTGGTCACGCCGAACCCGTTCATGTCGGGGAGCATCACGTCGAGGATGATCAGGTCCGGCTCCTCCTCGAGGACCGCCGAGATGGCCTGGGCCCCGTTGCCGACCGCACGCACGGCGAAGCCGGCGAAGCGGAGGCTCGTGGTGAGCAGGTCTCTGATGTTGGGCTCGTCGTCGACGATGAGAATGCGGGGTCCGTCCATGCAGGACAGTATCTGGCCGTCGGCTGTACGGAGTCTGGGAGTCGGTTGTCCGGGCGCTCGGTGCCGGCTCGGCGGCGGGGAACGCCGGATCGGAGGCGGTGCGGCAGGAGGAGAGCGCGTCCGATCAGGACTGCGCGCGGCGGCGCCGGACCCCCACGATGAGCATCGCGATCATCATGAGGAACGCGATGGGCAGGCCCACCAGCGGCACAGCGAAGACGAACTGCCAGAACGGGCCGGCGTACTCGCGGATCCCGAGCGCGGGGGCGACCAGGATCGCGAGGAACGCGAGGACCGTCACGACGATGATCGCGATGAACATGTAGGCGAGCGTGCGCTCCGCGCGTCCGACGCCCGCCGGCTCCTGTGGCTTCACTCGTCAAGGATAGGGCGGCCCCGGTCGACTAAACTGATGGCTGCTTCATTTCCAGGAGGGGTCTGCATGCCTACCGGCAAGGTCAAGTTCTACGACGAGGAGAAGGGCTTCGGCTTCATCAGCACTGATGACGGCCAGGAGGTCTTCCTGCACGCTTCCGCGTTGCCCTCCGGGACCGCGGTCAAGGCCGGCACCCGCCTCGAGTTCGGCATCGCCGACGGCAAGCGCGGGGCGCAGGCGCTCTCGGCGCGCGTCCTCGACGCCCCGCCGAGCCTGGTGAAGCTCAACCGGAAGTCCGCGGACGACATGTCCGTGATCGTGGAGGACACGGTCAAGCTGCTCGACGGGATCGGCGCCGGGCTCAAGCGCGGCCGCTACCCCGACAAGGCGCACGGGCGCACGATCGCGGCGCTCCTGCGCCGGGTTGCGGACGAGCTGGATGCCTGACGCCGACGGCACGACCGACGAGCAGGGCCCGGTCGAGGAGACCGTCGCCGCTCCGACCACGGAGGACGCTCGGGTGGAGCAGTCCTCGGAAGAGGGCGACTCCGGCGCCGAGCCGGACGCGATTCCCGCCGATTCTGACTCCTCCGCTGAGGACACTCGCGGAGCCGACGAGGAGATCGACGCTGACCAGGCGGCTCCTGTCGACGAGGCTCCCTCCGGCGAGGGTGAGAGCGACGCGGCCCTCCCGGTGACCGAGGCTTCTGCCGAGGACTCCGCCTCTGCGGAGGAGACTCCTCCGGCCGACGACGTCGCCGCGGAGGCGGGAGTCTCCGGCTCGGGCACGGCTTCTGCTGCAGTGCCGGCTCCTGCTGAGGACGCGGCCACTGCTGACAACTCGACTCCTGCTGACGACGGGGGAACACCTGAGGACTCGGCTCCTGCTCAGGACGTGGCTCCTGCTGACGACTCGGCTCCTGCTGAGGATGCGACTTCTGCTGAGGATTCCGCCCTCGTCATGGACGAACCTTCCGACGCCGATGGCGCACCGGCGGCGGACGCGACGTCAGCCGACGACGACGCTTCCACGGGGGAGGCGGACGAGGCCGCCGCGGACGAGGCTCTCGAGCCCGTCTACGAGGCGGACGCCGTGCTTGCCGGGTCTCTCGATGTCGCGCGCGCCGCGCTCGCCGAGATCACCCCCGAGGGGACGATCGGCGAGCTGGTCACGACTCTGGCGCAGGGCGAGCACGTCGTGTCGCTGCAGTTCGCGAACCTCATGCGCGGGTACCCGGGTTGGCTGTGGACGGCGACGCTGTCCCGGATCGACGAGACCGAGGACGTGAACGTCCTGGAGGTCGAGCTGCTGCCGGGTGAGGGCGCGGTCCTCGCTCCGGACTGGGTGCCGTGGTCCGTGCGTCTCGCCGACTACCAGACCGCGCAGGACGCGCTCGGCGAGGAGGTCGAGGACGCGGACGACGACGAGCTCGAGGACGCCGAGGAAGACGACCTCGACGACGAGTCGGACGACGACTCCGACGAGGACGCGGGCGACGACGACGACTCGGATGACGACGACGATTCCGACGACCACGACTCGGACGACGAGGACTCGGACGAGGACGACTCCGACGACCCGGACGACGACCCCGACGACGAGGATTCCGACGACGTCGAGCCCGAACCCGCTCCCGCCCCGACCACCCGTCGCCGTCGCCGTCGTCGCTGATCCGGTCCGGCGCCGCCCGATGAGCATCGACTCCGACACCCGCATCTCCTATCCCGACGGCGCCGTGCGCTCCTCCGGGCGCGTGCAGCACGTGGGCCGGCTGCAGGACGGCCGCTGGGCGGTCGTCCTCGATGCGACCGCCGCTCACCCCGTCGACTCGACCTGGCCCGACCAGGGGCCCGACCGCGGTGCGCTGGTCGTGGCGGGGGAGCGGCTTCCCCTCATCGACTGCCGCATCGGGGCATGGCAGGGCGGCGAGCTGCACGTCGGCGAGCGGCTCCCGGCGCGGCTCGGCACTCCGGAGTGGAGCTTCGTCGTCGTCCACATCGTCGACGACGCCTCCTCACTCCATGTGGACGACGAGGTCGACGTCGAGGTCGACGCGGACCACCGGCACGAGCTCTCCCGCGGGCACACCGCCTGCCACCTCGCCTCCCTCGCCCTCAACGCCGCTCTGGCCTCGTTCTGGTCGAAGCCGGCACGCACCGACGCCCTGGGCAACCCCGACTTCGACCAGGCCGCGATCCAGACCTCGCGGATCCGCGAGTCCGGCTCCACCGACGTCTACCGCCTCGGCAAGTCCCTCCGACGCAGCGGAATGGACACCGCCCGCCTGCTGGCGGAGATCCTCGAGGTGCAGGAGCGGGTGAACGCCCTCCTCGCCGAGTGGATCGCCTCGGACGCGGAAGTGCGCATCGAGCGCGATGACGACCTCCTCAGCACGCGGCGGACATGGCGCTGCACCCTCCCCGCGGGGGACGCCGCGATCGCGTGCGGCGGCACCCACGTCGAGCGCCTCGGCGAGTTCACCGGCCTGCGCGTCCGTCTCGAGCCGGAGGCCGACGGCACCGGGCTTCGAATGGAGACCGACGCGGTCTAGCGGCGGTTGCGGCTGTAGAACAGCCCGATCGTGCCGAGGACCAGTCCGATCACGACGGTCGACAGGACGACCGGCTCGATGACGGCTCCGACGGCCGTCGCCACGAGCACGGCCACGAGCGCGACCGCCCAGACGACGCACCCGACCAGCAGAGCCGTCGCGTCGTCGCTCGCGTAGGGCGGCGGCGCGGGCCGCCGCTCCTCCTCGCGCAGCCACAGCCGCATGGCGTGCCTCAGACCGCCAGGCGCTCGAGGACGTGGTCGATGCAGCCGAGCAGCGAGCGGACGTCGTCCGGCTCGATCGCGACGAACGTCGCCACGCGCAGCTGGTTGCGGCCGAGCTTGCGGTACGGCTCCGTGTCGACGATCCCGTTCGCGCGGAGGATCTTCGCGACGAGAGCGGCATCGACGGAGGCGTCGAAGTCGACGGTCGCGACGACCTGGGAGCGGTGCTCGGGCACCTCGACGAACGGGGTGGCGAGGCTCGAGGCCTCGGCCCAGTCGTAGATCGCGGAGGAGGACTCGGCCGTGCGCGCCGACGCCCAGGCCAGGCCGCCCGAGGCGTTCATCCACTCGAGCTGCGACTCCATCAGCAGGAGGGTCGAGAGCGCCGGAGTGTTCAGCGTCTGGTTCAGGCGCGAGTTGTCGACGGCGTTCTTGAGGCTCAGGAACTCGGGGATGTAGCGGCCGCTCGCCGCGATGCGCTCGATCCGCTCGATCGCGGCGGGGGAGAACAGGCCGAACCAGAGTCCGCCGTCGGAGGCGAAGTTCTTCTGCGGGGCGAAGTAGTAGACGTCGGCCTCGGCGATGTCGACGTCGATGCCGCCCGCCGCGCTGGTGGCGTCGATGACGGTGAGCGCGCCCTCGTCGCCGCGGACCCGGCGGACCGGGGCCATCACTCCGGTGCTCGTCTCGTTGTGGGGCCACGCGTACACGTCGATCCCCTCGACGATCTCGACCTCGCTCCGGGACCCCGCTGGGGCGGAGACGACGTGGGCCGGCTCGAGGAACGGCGCGGAGGCGGCGGCCGCGAACTTCTGACCGAACTCGCCGAACGTGAGGTTCTCGGCGCGGCGCTCGATGAGGGAGAAGGCGGCGGCGTCCCAGAAGGCGGTCGAGCCGCCGTTGCCCAGCAGGACCTCGTAGCCGTCGGGGATGCGGAACAGCGTGGCGAGGTGCTTGCGCACGCGCCCGACGAGGTCCTTGACGGGCGCCTGGCGGTGCGAGGTCCCGAGGAGGTGCGCGCCCTGCGTCGCGAGGTGGGCGAGCTGGTCGTGCCGCACCTTGGACGGGCCGCAGCCGAACCGTCCGTCGTGGGGGAGCAGCTCGCGAGGAATGGTGAGGTCCGGCATGCGTTAATACTAGGGTTCCCGGCCCGCACCCCTCCTCCGAGCGACGGAGGCCTGCGTCGCGCCGCAGCGCCGATGCTGCGTCGTGGCGACCACTAGGGTGGAGCGCGCCGAGACGGGAAGGCTGAGATGACGGATCTGATCGACACCACCGAGATGTACCTGCGCACCATCCTCGAGCTCGAGGAGGAGAACATCATCCCGCTGCGCGCGCGCATCTCGGAGCGGCTCAGCCACTCCGGGCCGACCGTGTCGCAGACCGTCGGTCGCATGGAGCGCGACGGCCTCGTCGTCGTCTCGGGCGACCGCCACCTCGAGCTCACCTCCGACGGCCGCCGCAAGGCGATCCACGTCATGCGCAAGCACCGCCTCGCCGAGCGGCTCCTCCACGACGTCATCAAGCTCGACTGGGAGTTCGTGCACGAGGAGGCCTGCCGCTGGGAGCACGTGATGAGCGAGCAGGTCGAGCGCCGTCTCCTCGAGATGCTCGACCACCCGACGGAGTCGCCCTACGGCAATCCGATCCCGGGCCTGGACGAGCTCGGCGACACCCCCGCCTCCCGCTTCGCCGACGGCGTCATCAGCCTGCCGCGCTTCGTCGCCGGGTCGAGCGAGCCCCGCCGCGGCGTCGTCCGACGCCTCGGCGAGCCGGCGCAGGTCGATCCGGAGCTCCTCCTCCAGCTCAAGCAGGCCGGGGTCGTCCCCGGTGCCGAGGGCGAGTTCTCGGCCCTCAACGGCTACGTGCTCGCTCGCATCGACGGAGCCGAGGCGGGCATCGAGCTGCCCAACGAGGTCGCGGCGCACATCTTCCTCGTCGTCTGACCCGCGCCTCCCTGGGAGCGGCCCGTACGGGCCCTTACCGCATCCGGTGACCGGAGGCGAACGGGAGAGCGGTCTCTTCCCGCCGAGAAGGTGACAAATCGGTAACGGTCGCTTACGCTCTGTGGAGCCCTGCGGCCGAGCCTCGGTCCCAGGGCGCGGGATCCGACGCCCCCACACCCGTCTCGGATCCTGTGCACACCGATGCTTCGTGCATGAGACGGGACAGCTGCCTGGGCTGAGGGGACGTCGGAGGATCTCCCCCTTGCCCCAGAACCCCCTCACCCCGAACGAGGACGCCGGCTCACCCGACCGGTTCCGCTCCAACCACCCCGACCGCTCCGGCGACGCGACCTTCGAGAACCGGCCCCCGGTCATCCGCGCCCGGATCCACGGGGACGCACCCGTCTCCCGTCGCGCCGTTCCCTCAGCTCCTGCCCGCCGCGCGGACATCACCGACTTCGTGCCGTCGCCGGCCGGGACCCCGCGCAAGCGCCGGGGCCGTGTCGTCGGCAAGGTCGCGATGGTCGGCTTCGCCGGCGCGCTGGTCGCGACCATGGCGCTCCCCGCCTACGCCTTCACTCCGGGCAGCCAGGACGACGGCCTGTTCGCGGCATCGCGAGCCGACCTCCTCCGCCAGGGCTCCGCGCAGACCGTCGCCGTCGACGGCGGAGTGGTGCAGGCCGCGATCGCCCGCGACGGCTTCTCGGCCGAGGCGGCGCCCCCGCCGCCCGCACCGGAGCCCGAGCCCGTCGTGGTGGCCGAGCCCGTCGTCGACACGAGCGACGTCGCGGAGGCGCGCGCCGAGACCGCCGAGGAGTTCAACTCCTACTCCGGCGCCTCGGCCAGCGAGATCGCGGCCGCCGCCCCGACCACCAGCTACAGCCTCTCGGCGGTGTTCGATACGGCGATGCAGTACCAGGGCGTGCCCTACGTCTTCGGTGGAGCCGACCCGAGCGGCTTCGACTGCTCCGGCTTCGTGATGTACGTCTTCGCCCAGTACGGCATCTCGATGCCGCACTCGGCTGCGGGCCAGGGCGCCATGGGCACCCCCGTCTCGCTCGCCGACGCGCAGCCCGGCGACCTCGTCATCATGGACGGCCACGACGGCTTCTACGCGGGCAACGGCAACATCCTGCACGCGCCGTACGAGGGCGCGAGCGTCCGCGTGCAGCCGCTGTGGACCTCCGACTACCGGATCGTGCGCATCAACGGCTGACCCGGTCGATCCGCTCGAGAGCCCGTCCCCTCCTGGAGGGGGCGGGCTCTCGTCGTCCCGCCGTGTGAACGCCGCGTGACGAATCCGGACCGACCCCTGGTGTTCCGGGCGTGAAGGGTTAACCTGAACCCCAGTCCGCTCGCGTGGCGAGCGGATCGATTCGTCGAGGGACGGAGTGCCGGGATGGCCGAGCGGAGCGGGCGCCACAGCGTGGGCCTGCGCTCGCGCGTGCGGCCGGCCGATTCGATACGCGCGCGGGTCCTCACCGCGGCGGTGCACTCCTCCGACACGCGGATACGACTCCACGTCATCGCGCGGCACTCCGCCGCGGCCTCGCAGGGCGCCGTCATCACGACGGCGCCCTTGCTCGTGGTCGCGGCGCTTTCGCGTGACGGCGTGCGACAGCACGGAGGTCACTGATGCGCACTCTGGTTCTCAACGCCGGCTACGAGCCGCTCGCGGTGGTGTCGTTCAAGCGGGCCCTGGTCCTGCTGATGACGGAGAAGGCGACCGTGATCGCCGCGGACGAGGGCAATCCGGTGCACAGCGCGCACGGCGACCACGTGCGGCCCTCGGTGATCGTGCTGACCCGGTACGTGCGCATCCCGAGCGGCCGGAGTGTGCCGGTATCGCGCCGGGGCGTGCTCCGCCGGGACAACCACCGCTGCGGCTACTGCGGTCAGCACGCGGCGACGATCGACCACATCCAGCCCAAGTCGCGCGGGGGCCGGGACACGTGGGAGAACCTCGTCGCCTGCTGCCAGCGCTGCAACAACGTCAAGAGCGACCGCACCCCGCACGAGATGGGATGGCGTCTGCGCACCGTCCCCCGGATGCCGCGCGCCGGCTCCTGGCTCGTGCGCGGCGCGGAGCGGACGCAGCCCGACTGGGACGACTACCTGGCTCCCGCCGCCTGACGGGCCGCGGTCGCGCCGCTGGCGGCGTTGTCGTCGGGCGCGATACCGCCGGTATCGCTTCCTCCTCCGCCTTGCCAGCGACACGACCGCGACCCGTCAGGAGAGGGGCGTCGGGTGCGGCCCAGCGTTACTCGTTGTCGTTGCCGGTGTTGGCGCTGGCGTTGCCGGGGCGCTCGCCGGCCCAGGTCCAGTTCGCGACCTCGGGGATGTCCTCGCCGTGCTCGCGGGTGTAGGCGCGGGCGCGGATGCGGGCGTCCTGCATCTCCTGGCGGAGACCGGCGGCGCGGGCGCCGAGGCCGGGGGTCCGGTCGATGACGTCGATCACCAGCGAGTAACGGTCGAGGTCGTTGAGCATCACCATGTCGAAGGGAGTGGTGGTGGTGCCGTTCTCCTTGTACCCGCGCACGTGCAGGTTGCCGTGGCCGGTCCGCTTGTAGGTCAGGCGGTGGATCAGCCACGGATAGCCGTGGTACGCGAACACGATCGGGCGGTCGGGGGTGAAGACCGCATCGAACTCGCGGTCGGAGAGGCCGTGCGGGTGCTCCGACTCCGACATCAGACGCATCAGATCGACCACGTTGACCGTGCGGATCGCAAGGTCCGGCAGCGTCTCGCGGAGGATGCTCACCGCCGCGAGGGTCTCGAGGGTCGGCACGTCGCCCGCGCAGGCGAGCACGACGTCCGGGGACTCGCCCTGCCGCTCGCTGCTCGCCCACTCCAGGATGCCGAGGCCCCGCGTGCAGTGCGCGACCGCCTCCGCCATCGTGAGCCACTGGGGCGAGGGCTGCTTGCCGGCGACGACCACGTTGACGTAGTCCACGCTCCGGAGGCAGTGGTCGTAGGTCGAGAGGAGCGTGTTCGCGTCGAAGGGCAGGTAGACGCGCACGACCTCGGGCTTCTTATTGACGACGTGGTCGATGAAGCCCGGGTCCTGGTGGCTGAAGCCGTTGTGGTCCTGGCGCCAGACGTGGCTCGAGAGCAGGTAGTTGAGGCTCGCGATCGGGCGGCGCCACTCGATGTCGCGGGTGCCGTCCAGCCACTTCGCGTGCTGGTTGAACATCGAGTCGATGATGTGGATGAACGCCTCGTAGCAGGTGAAGAGCCCGTGGCGGCCGGTGAGCAGGTAGCCCTCCAGCCACCCCTGGCACTGGTGCTCCGAGAGCACCTCCATGACCCGCCCGGCGCGAGCCAGGTGGTCGTCGAGGGGGCTGAGCTCGGCGTCCCACTGCTTGTCGGTGGCGGCGTAGACGGACTGCAGCCGGTTGCTCGCGACCTCGTCCGGCCCGAAGAGGCGGAAGTTGGTCGGGTTGGCGCGGATGACGTCGGCGAGCCATTCGCCGAGCACCTTGGTCGCCTCCGCGACGGTGCCACCCGGCTGCTCCACGACGACCTCGTAGCGGCGGAAGTCGGGCAGGTCGAGAGTCTGCCGCAGCAGCCCGCCGTTCGCGTGCGGGGTCGCGCTCATCCGCAGCTCGCCCTCGGGGGCCAGCGAGCGGACGCGGTCGACCACGCCGCCCTCCTCGGTGAAGAGCTCCTCGGGCCGGTAGGAGCGGAGCCAGTCCTCGAGGAGCCGGGTGTGCGCCTCGGTGTCGCGGGCGTTGGGCAGCGGAACCTGGTGCGAGCGGTAGGTGCCCTCCACCTGGACGCCGTCGATCTCGGTCGGACAGGTCCAGCCCTTCGGGGTCTTCAGCACGATCATCGGCCAGGCCGGGCGTGAGAGGTCGCCGGCGGCGGCGCGCTCCTTGATCGCCGCGATGCGGTCGAGCACCGTGTCCAGGACGTCGGCGAACCGCTCGTGCACGCGCATCGGGTCCTCGCCGTCGAAGCCGCCCTCGACGAGGAACGGCTCGTGGCCGTAGCCCCGGAGGAGGCTGTCGAGCTCCTCCTGCGGGATGCGGGCGAGGACGGTCGGGTTCGCGATCTTCCAGCCGTTGAGGTGCAGGATCGGCAGGACGACGCCGTCGGTGAGCGGGTTCACGAACTTGTTGGAGTGCCAGCTGGTGGCGAGCGGGCCGGTCTCGGCCTCGCCGTCGCCGACGACCGCCGCGACCAGGAGGTCCGGGTTGTCGAAAGCCGCTCCGTACGCGTGGCTCAGCGCGTAGCCGAGCTCTCCGCCCTCGTGGATGCTGCCCGGGGTCTCGGGGGCGGCGTGGCTGGGGATGCCCCCGGGGAAGCTGAACTGGCGGAAGAGGCGGCGCAGCCCCTCCTCCGACTCGTCGATGTGCGAGTAGATCTCGCTGTAGGTGCCGTCGAGGTAGGCGTTGGCGACCATGCCCGGTCCGCCGTGGCCGGGACCGGTGATGTAGAGGGTCGGCTGGCGGCGCTCGCGGATCGCGCGGTTCAGGTGCGCGTAGATCAGGTTGAGGCCGGGGGTGGTGCCCCAGTGGCCGAGCAGGCGGGGCTTGATGTCCTCGCGGCTCAGCGGGGTCTTCAGGAGCGGGTTCGCGAGCAGGTAGATCTGCCCGACCGCGAGGTAGTTCGCGGCGCGCCACCAGGCGTCGACCGTGTCGAGAGTGTCCTGGGTCAGCTCGGCGTCGGCGGGTCGCGCGATCCAGCTGTGCTCGGGGACGGGCAGGAGGGACGGAGCGGGGGAGTCGGCCATGTGCCCACGCTGGCATCCGGACGCCCGGGGCGGAAGGGCCTTGCAGGCCCGGCTCCGGAGGGGGTCAGCCGCGCGGCGTCGCCCGGCGGAGGACCAGCGAGCCCACCACCGTCAGCAGCGCGGCGGGGACGAGGAGCAGAGCGGCGGCTCCGGCGGTGCCCGCGCTCTCGAGGACGTCCACCACGACCGGCCGGCCGCCGGCGAGAGTGACGACGACGACCACCGCGAGTGCCGCCGCTCCGAGGACGAGGAGGAAGGCCGTCACTCCGCGCTCCCGCCAGCGGAGGAAGACCGCGCCCGCTGCTCCGCCGAGGGCGAAGGCGGCAAGGAGCGAGCAGAGCAGGACGACGAAGCGCTCGAGCCACGGGCCGTCGAGGGGAGAGGCGAGGAAGAGCGCGCCGCCCAGCCACCAGCCCCCGGTCGCCTCCTCGATCGCCCCGAGGGCCACGACGATCGCGGACCAGAGCACGGACAGTGCCGCGAAGGCGAGGGCGCTGCCGAGGACGTGGTCGCGTCGGGTCGCTCCGTAGCTCAGCGCCAGTCCGAAGGTGGCGGTCGTGGCCTGGATGGAGCCGATGAAGAGGAAGACGACGATCAGCATCCCCGGCCCCACGAGGAGGATGCCCGAGTCGCCGCCGCCCCGCTCGGCCCCGATCCCGCGGAGGACGAGCCACCAGATCACGAGGTTGCCGGCGAGGACGGCGAGCAGGACGAGCAGCGGCCAGCCGAGGACCGTCCCGGGGTGGGCGAGGTGGAGCCTCAGAACGGAGAGGATCCTCCGCGGGGAGGCGGAGCGGCGGGCGGGGGCGGTCATGGTCGGTCCTCTCGGATCGGGGGCGGTGGTTTCAGCTGCTGCGCGGGGTGGCGCGGCGGAGGATCGCCCAGCCCGCGACTCCAGCGATCGCGGTCGGGATGAGCGAGAGGGCGTAGCCGCCCGCGTATCCGACGCTGCCGAAGAAGGAGCCGACGGCGGGCCAGTTCTCGGTGAGGGTGAGGAGGGTGATCACGGCCAGCAGGAGGGCGCCGAGGATCCCGAAGAAGAGCAGCATCCCGCGCTGGCGCCAGCGCACGTAGACCGCCGCCGTCGCCGCTCCGATGAAGAAGAAGAAGAGCAGGGCGCAGAGCACCGCGACGGCCTGCTCGCCCACGGAGTCCCCGCCGAAGTAGATCGAGCGGAAGAAGCTGCCGCCGAAGCCCCAGCCGTCGGTCGCGCGCTCCACGATCCCGAGGACCACGAAGACGCCGGTGTAGAAGACCGAGAGGGCGACGAAGGTGAGGGCCGTGCCGAGGGAGAAGTCGCGGCGGGTGGCACCGTAGCCGAGGGCGAGGCCGAAGGTGACGTTCACCGACTGGACGGCCACGACCATCATGTAGACGAAGAGGAAGAAGGACGCGCCGGAGTAGGTCATCCCCTCCTGCGCCTCGAGGCGCTCGCCGGAGTCGAGCCCGCGGAGGATCAGCCACCAGACGACCAGGTTGCCCGCCAGGATGACGGCCGTGATGATCAGCGGCGTGTAGAGGATCGTGGCGGGGTTCGCGAAGTGCAGGCGGACGATGCTGCCGAGGCGGCCGACGGCGGTGTCGTGGCGCGTGTGGGCGCCGGTGAGGGCGGTCATTCCGAGGCCTTCCCGGTGGTGAGCTGGACGACGAGCTGCTGGAGGGGGACGGACTCGAGCTCGAGCCCGTGGCGGGCGGCGGAGGCGCGGCCGGCGTCGTCGAGGCGGGGGAGCGTGGCAGAGGCGCGGCTGCCGAGAGCGGAGCGGGCGATGACCTCGCGGCCGGCGGTGAACGACTCGACGGCCTGCCGGGGTCCGATGACCGTTGCCGCAGCACCCCGCAGCTCCTCCGCGTCACTGTCGACGACGAGGCGGCCCTGGTCGATGACGAGGACGTGCTCGAGCAGGCTGCTGACCTCGTCGATGAGGTGGGTGGAGAGGACGACCGTGCGCGGGTGCTCGGCGAAGTCCTGGAGGAGGCGGTCGTAGAACAGCTGCCGGGCGACGGCGTCCAGCCCCAGGTACGGCTCGTCGAAGAACGTGAGCGGGGCGCGGGAGGCGAGACCGACGATCACTCCGATCGCCGAGAGCTGTCCGCGGGAGAGCTTCTTGATCTTGCGGTCGACCGGGAGGCGGAAGTCCTCGACGAGCTCGCGGGCGAACGCCTCGTCCCAGCCGTCGAAGAACCAGGGAGCGCTGCGCAGGACGTGCTTCACCTTGAAGTCGTCCGGGTACTTCTGGCTCTCCTTGATGAAGCAGGTGCGGGAGAGGACGGCGGCGTTCTCCACCGGCGACTGCCCGAAGACGCGGATCTCGCCCGAGCTGGCGAACTCCTGGCCGGTGAGCAGCGACATCAGCGTCGTCTTGCCCGCGCCATTGCGGCCGAGGAGGCCGTGGATGCGGTTCTCCTCCAGCGCGAAGCCGATGCCGTCGACGGCGCGCATGCGTCCGTAGTGCTTGGTGAGGTCGTGGACCTCGATGACCGCGCTCATCGCGATCCCCCTTCTGTGATCATGTCGGCGAGCTGCTCGGTGCTGAGGCCGAGCTTGGCGGCCTCGGCGAGCAGCGGAGCGACGAACTGGTCGCGGAACTGCGTGCGGCGCTTCTCGACCAGCCGGTCGCGCGCCCCCTCGGCGACGAACATGCCGATCCCCCTCTTCTTGTAGAGCACCCCGTCGTCGACGAGCAGGTTCACGCCCTTGCCGGCGGTGGCCGGATTGATGCGGTGGAACGCGGCGAACTCGTTGGTCGACGGGACCTGCGACTCCTCCGGCAGCGCGCCGTCGATGATGTCGTTCTCGATCTGCTCGGCGATCTGCAGGAAGAGCGGGCGGGAGTCGTCCACGCGGGCTCCTTCGGTGCTGGGTTGAGTGGTTAGTTGGTGCTGTAACTAACCATGGAGCCTCCGCGAGGCTGTGTCAAGAGGCGGGTGCCGCTCGGTCGGCGCGACGAGGCCCGCGGCGTGCTTCGCTGGCGTTGTGGTGAGGCCCTGTCGTCGCTTCGCGGGGGGCGGGGCACGGCGGGTACACTGGCTCGGCCAGCCTCTGTAGCTCAATGGAAGAGCGACTCCGTCCTAAGGAGCAGGTTGGGGGTTCGAGTCCCTCCAGGGGCACCACAGTGTCGTTACTAAAACCCTTGCCAGAGAAGTACGCCGGATTGGCGCCGATCTCGGCCTCCAGGAAGCTGGTGGGGTTCCGAGCACCATTCTTTCGAGTGGTGCTTTTTTCGTGTGCTGCGAGCTGAACGGCGGTTGAGACGATCGTGACGAACGGCTCGTTCAACTCGACGGTGATGGTCTCGTCCGCGTGAACGAGAACACGCGCGAGGAAGACCTGATTGAAGAGCCTCTTCACGTGGTCGGGAGCCCAACCGTAAGCGCTGGCACACTCCGCGGTCACATCGAGGGCGAGCCGGATCGCATGCTCGACATCGGCAACGTCCTGGCTCAGAATAGTTGCATGAATTCAAATCCGCATCGATGTTTAATCCGAAAAGCATTTTAAATGCTACTAGCCCGCCACCTTGCCAGCTACGGTGAAGGCTTGGCGCAAGCGCGCAACGAGGGAGACGTGGTTGCATTTGTGGAATCGAATAAAGTACCCAGTCTTTCTATCTATGACAAGGTGAGTTTGCTTCGCCTCTGCCTTGGGCTGCAAGGCGTAACGACTATTCTAGACGGTGAGCCAGTCGACGTTCTGTCTGATGCGATGGCCGCACTATTCGATGCTGGATTTAACTGTCGGCTATGTCGAGATGATGCGCGAAGTATTTGGATTGAAGTCGTTTTAGCTGCAGCTGTCTTTGACTACCTTGATGTGCGCGGCGAGGATCTATCTGTGTTCGAAGCTAAAACTCTCTGGGGGAGTCCTTTGTCCCTCGCGATGGCGCATGAGGGCGTGCTGACGTTGCGTCAGGCGACCGGTTCGCACGAGCCGTACGAATATTTTCTCGCCGCTCACTACTCTGATCGGTGCTCTAAAGCAGAGATGGCCTTTTTTGCGGCGCAATGGGAACTCAGGCGAATCTCTAGTCCATCGATTATTGCTGATGCAGAAAGTGAAAGTCGGACAGCCTCTCTATCACAAACTCAGAGCGACGCAGCCTGAGAACGTGCGGACATTAGCTTCGAGATAATCTCTGATCGCCGGTTCTGTATCGAGGCAATCCGGTCGCGAGCATCGGACTGGCGCCGTTGCTGGCTGTTTACGATTGACATCCAGTTGGGATTCTGCATCGAGGGCGAGCGCGCTGACAGGGCGCGCGAGTACGAATCTTGTGCCCGGTAGAGCGCCATCTCAACGTTGCTGAGTTGGGCTTCTAGACGGCTGACATACTCATAGGCTTTGCGACGTCGTTCAGCTTTACGGTTCTCGAAGTCCTGTTGCTTGCGCTCGTGTAGCTTCGTCTTGGCTGCGTTGAGGCGCGCCCACAGTTGTTCGTTGTCAGCCTTATCGCATTGCCCGACTTGTTTCCACCGATCGGTGAGAGTACGCATCTCGTTTCCGGCGGCAGTCAGATCGGTCGCAGATGACAGCGATTCTGCTCGGGCGACAATCTGCTCCTTAGCTGCGCGGTTGCGCTCCCATTCGCGCTTGCGCTCTTCAAACTGCCGGTGCTTGCGATCGTTAAGCCGAGTTCGAGCGGCGTTGAAGCGCTGCCACAGTTTTTCGTTATCCGCCTTATCGCATTGACCAACTTTCTTCCACTGATCGCCAAGTGTGCGCATTTTCTCGGAAGCGGATTTCAAGTCGTTCGATCCAGCAAGTCCTTCGGCCTGCGATACTATACGTTCTTTTTCGGCCTTGTTTGCTGTCCACTCCGCCTTCCGCTTTTCGAATTCTCGTGAGCGTCGTTCGTTGAGCTGTTTGCGGGCGCGGTCAAAGCGGGCCCAAAGGCGATCCTCTTCGGCACGTTCGCAGCGACCAGCCTGCTTCCACTCATCGAGGAGCTTCTTCATCTCTTCGCTGGCCGCCCGTAGATCACTAGAATTAGTGAGCGACTCGGCGCGATTGATGATCCGCTGTTTTTCTGCCGCGGCGACGAACTGATTCTTCTTCAGATTATCGAAATGCTGCTCGCGCGCGTCAAAAAATGACTTGCGGGCAGCGTCGAATTTCGGCCATAGCTTGTTGGCTGCGCTCGGGGCGGCCTTAGCCGCCCCTTGCCACTTTGTGAGAAGTTGTTTGTACTGCTCACCGGTAGATTTCCAGTCGGTTGACGTCGAAAGGTTCTGGGCGTCTTGAACGATCCAGTAGAGCGGCTGATCTGTGCCAACAATCACGTCAGCGCGCCCCGTCGAAGGGTACTCATTGACAGTCGTTGGTCGTCCGGCATGATCGGTGTATCGCTGCTGCGAAGCTGGGCCGCTCCCCCGAGGAACTGTTCGCCCACTGTCGTAGCGAGCGCCGGACGTCCTGCGCGAGTACTCGATCAGTCCGTCCTGGCCGACAGCATGGTCATGGTCTCTGTCGTTCGCCATAACGCCCCCATCTCGTAGTGCGCGTAGTCTACGAACTGGCTCGGCGCGGTGTCGAGAGTCAGGGTTTCGTCAGGCGCTGAAGAGCGATGCGCTCGATCCCGTTCCTTCTCGCCGAGAAGCCTCGCCATGGCTGCGGAAGTTTGGCTGCCGCGCGCCCAGTCCTCCTCCGCGTGGTATTTCAGGGTCGACTTCCTCCCTGCAGCACTTCTATGTTTGGAAGGTCAACGTTGGTCACTCGGTGTAGGCCGGCGCCCGTCCGTTACCTTCGATGCTGCCGCCCGTGTCGGGAAGCAGGGCCTGCGCTAGCGTCGCTCCATGACCACACGTGAGTTGCGCGACGAGCTCGCCGCGTTCGTCGCCGAGCGGGAGTGGGCGCAGTTCCACTCGGAGGAGAATCTGGCGAAGAGCATCGCCATCGAGGCGGGGGAACTGCTCGAATGCTTCCAGTGGGGCCACGACGCCGACCGGGATGCCGTCCGATCCGAGCTGGCGGACGTCCTCACCTATTGCCTGCTGCTCGCCGACAGGATCGGCGCCGACCCCGAGGACCTGGTGCGGTCGAAGCTCATGCGGACGCGCGAGAAGTACCCGGTGGACAGGGCTCGGGGAAGCAGCGCCCGGTATGACGCCCTCTGACATCGAGCGGATCGTCTTCGACGGGCCGTCCGTCAAGGCCTGGGCGATGACGGACGACCGCCGCTCGAACTGGCCGGTCGTCTACGTCCTGGACGAGAGCAAGCGCCGCGCGAGGCGGCTCCCGCGGGTCTACGTCGGAGAGACGAGGAGCGCCGCGAGCCGGCTGCGGCAGCACCTGGGCTCGGTCGACAAGGTCGATCTCCAGACGGCGCGCGTGATCGTCGATCCGAGGTTCAACAAGTCGGTCTGCCTCGATCTCGAATCCTTCCTGATCAAGCTGCTCTTCGCGGAAGGTCGATTCGCCGTCCTCAATCGCAACGAGGGGATCGTCGACTCCGACTACTACGACCGGGCGGCCTACCAGGACCGCTTCGCCGAGATCTTCGAGCAGCTGCGCCTGGAAGGCCTGTTCACGCGGAGCATCGCTGAGATCGAGAACAGCGACCTCTTCAAACTGTCGCCCTTCAAGACGCTCACCTCCGAGCAGGCGGCGGCGGTCGTCGGAATCGTCGACGCGCTCGTCGAGGACCTCGGGAAGCAGACACAGTCCACGTCGATCGTTCAGGGGGAGCCGGGGACGGGCAAGACGATCGTCGCTGTCTACCTCCTCAAGCTCCTCGCGGACGTCCGGCTGTTCGCGGAGAGGATCGACAGAGCCGAGGAGGCTCCCGGCGAGGACCGGCTGGACGACCTCGTCGAGGGCGACTCCGTCTTCTCGGACTTCTTCTTCGCCGACACCCGCGAACTGCTGCGCGGGCTGCGCATTGGGATCGTCGTGCCGCAGCAGTCTCTGCGCTCCTCGATCAAGAAGGTCTTCGCCAAGACCACAGGGCTCGACGAGAAGATGGTGCTCACTCCCTTCCAGGTCGGTGAGGACCCGGGACGCTGGGACCTGCTCGTCGTCGACGAGTCGCACCGCCTCAATCAGCGGGCCAACCAGCCGTCGGGCTCCCTCAACAAGAAGTTCACGGACATCACCACTGCGCTATTCGGCTCCGACGATCACGCCCGGACTCAGCTCGACTGGATCCGCGCGAAGAGCGATCACCAGATCCTCCTTCTCGACGCGGCGCAGTCGGTCCGACCGGCAGACCTTCCGCGGCCCGCGATCGACGCGTTGATCCGATCCGCTCAGGAGGACGGCCGCCTGCACCGTCTGACCTCGCAGATGCGGGTGCGCGCCGGAACGGACTACGTCGGCTGGGTGCGCGCCGTCCTCGATCCGACGGCAGCAGACCTCCCCCTGCGACCGGACCTCGGGGAGTACGACCTCCGCTTCTACGACGACTTCGGAGCCCTGCGGCGCGACCTGCGGCAGCGGGAGGAGGAGACCGGTCTGGCGCGGCTGGTCGCCGGCTACGCCTGGCGCTGGACGTCGCGGAAGGACCCGTCAGCCGCCGACATCGAGATCCAGGGAGAGCGGCTCCGCTGGAACAGCACGCAGGTCGACTGGATCGCGTCGCCCGGCTCCGCCGATGAGATGGGCTCGATCCACACCGTGCAGGGGTACGACCTGAACTACGCGGGCGTTGTCATCGGCCCGGACCTGAGGTGGGACAGCGAGAAGGGCCGGCTGAGGGTCTCCCGCTCGGACTACCACGACAAGAAGGGCAAGGAGAACAACCCGGGACGGATGGGCCGCGATTACACCGACGACGAGCTCCTGCAGTACATCGTCAACATCTACGCGGTGCTGCTGACCCGCGGGATGCTCGGCACGTACGTATACGTCTGCGACGACGCCCTCCGGGAACGACTCCGGACGGCCTTCGGCCGACCGCTCACGGCCTTCTGAGGGCGTCCCGCGGGCCTTCGTTCAGGCTGACTCGACATGATCGAGGCTGGTACTCGACGGAAGGTTCTCTGTGAGCATGTTCAAGCGCGTTCTCGGCATGGCGTCGAAGGCGCTCGATTCGAAGAGCGGCTCGGGGTCGTCCTCGAGCGGGACGACCGATTGGCGCGACCTCGTGCGCTCCGCTGCCGACAAGGTGACGGGCGACTCGCGGAGCGGGCAGGCTCAGCCGCCCCAGCAGTACGGCTCGCCGCAGCGCCCCTCCGCGCGACCCCAGGGCGCCCGGCCCGGGCAGCAGCCTGTGGTCACGCAGGAGGACCGCGCGGCGATCGCGCGCTACGACTACCTCCTCCGCACCGCCGACCCGGAGCAGCTCGAGCAGGTCCACCGCGACGCGTTCGCGAAGCTGACGCCGGCGCAGCGCACCCAGGTCGAGGCCCGGCTCCGCGACGAGCTGCCCGCGAACGAGCAGCCGCGGTCCTCCGCCCCCGACGACCTGGCGCGTGCGGCGACGCGGGGAGAGGCGAACAACCCGGGATTCCTCAAGAAGATGTTCTCGAAGCCGGGGACGCGCGGTACGCTCGCGGGCGCGGGCGTCGGAGCGGCGGCGGGCATCGGGCTCGGCGCGGCGGGCGGACTGCTCGCGGCGGTCGCAGGCGGTGCCGTGATCAGCAGCGTCGCCGGTCCTCTGCTCGCGCAGGCGTCCGGTCTCGGCGTGGACTTCGAGAACCTGGCCGGCGGATTCGGGGACCTGGGTGACTTCGGCGACATCACGGGCGGCGCGGGCGAGTTCGTCTCCGGCGCGGGCGAGCACGTGTCCGGGCTGGGGGAGCAGGTGTCCGAGTTCGGCTCGGACTTCCAGCTGCCGGGTCTCGGCGACCTCGGGAACCTCTTCGACCGCTAGGCGGTCCCGGCCGGAGCGCTCCGGCGGCGGAGGAACGGCGACGCGATCGCGAGCGCCGCTCCGACGACGAGCAGGACGGCGCCCACGATCGCGACGGCGGTCGTCGACCAGTCGGGGAGGTCGACGACCGTCGTGCCGTTGAGGAGCTTCCATTCACAGGCTGCGCCGAGCGGCCACCACGACCAGAAGCCGCGGACGAGCTCTCCCGCTTCGGGCGGGACACCGCCGAGGCTGACGCTGCAGACGTAGTCGAAGCCCTGACGGTCGATGTTCGCGTACTGCAGAGGCACGAGTGCGAGCGCGGCCAGGCCGGCGACGGCGAGGACGAGGCCGGCGATCAGGGCGAGACGGGCGGCCGTGAGGCGCTTCTTCACCGGTGTCGAGGCGGGGGCGGGCGGCGTCTCGGTCATCATCCGATGGTGTCATGAGCGCGGAAGGGCCGGGCGGGGGTGCGCAACTACGGCTGAGACGCGTGCATCGGTCTGATTCAGCGCTTCGCGAGAAAGTCAGCATCCGGTGCGCAAGAGTCGCCGGTGTGCTGGCGCGATCGGATGCCGTCACCAGCGTCCGCCGACCGCCCGCAGCGCGACGGCCAGCATCCCGGCCAGCGCCACCAGGACGGTCGCGATGACGAAGATCCCGGACGAGTAGCCCTCGACCATCAGCGGCAGCACTGCTCCGAGGACGGTCCCGACCTGCGTCACGGCCGTGTATGCGCTGGCGCCCGCGCCGACTCCGCCCCTGCTCGTTCGACCGAGCAGGACCAGGCCGGTGCTCTGAAAGCCGACGCCCACTACGGCGTAGAGCACCTGGGCCAGCAGCAGCACCGGATAGGTGGTCGCGAGGAGCAGGAGCGAGAACGATCCGACCCCGAAGAGGGCGATCACGACGAGGGTGACGGCGCTGCCGCGGGCCGCGCTGAGCCGACCGAGCAGAGGCAGCGCGGCCAACTCCAGTAGAGCCGATATCAGGAACAAAGGAGGCACCTCGGCAGGGCGGAGCCCGGACGAGACAGCGAACAGCGGCAGATAGATCCCCCGAAGGGTGTCGGCCGACTTGAGAAGCGCCACGAGGACAAGCGCAGTGAAGAACGCTCCGCTTCTCGCTCGAGGCGTTCCGACTTCTCCGCCATCGTGCTCGCGCGGGAACGCGCGTCCAGCGAATGGTCTGCAGGTCGCACCGATCATCGTGATGCCGCCGAACACGGAGGCGATCAAGAGAGGATCGAGCCCGAGCGCGGACACGGCCGAGTAGATGACGAGGCCGAGGATGTATCCGCCGACCGTCATCAGCCGAAGACGCGTGACCGCGGCGACCTGTTCGTCGTCACTCAGCTGCGCGGCGACGCGGCCGAAGATCTGCGGGACGATCGTGCTGACGAGGAGCAGGAGAAAGCCGCTCAGCATGACGAGCACGAATGTACCTGCGGTCGCGCGGAGTGCAAGGAGGGCGACCGGGACGGCTGCGCAGGTCAGGACCAATGCGCTGCGCGGGTACCCGTGATGGCGAACTGTAGGGACGAGCAGGGTGTTGTAGACGATGGCGGCGGCCGCGTTGACGAGAAAGAACACGGCGATCTCGCCCTTTGAGTGACCGGCCGAGTCGAGGGAGACGGGAACGGCTACGCTCGTGAGGCCTCCGATGGTCGCGTTGCTCAGCAGGGTCAGGGCGACGGATTGTGGGACGCGAGCGCCAGACAGTGGTTCCTCCTTAGTCGCTGACCGGTCTAGTTGGCGCGGGCGGAGGAAGGTGGATCCTCGATGTCGCCCGGGTCGTTGCGATCCGAAACTGATGCGCGCCACTGAATATCTCTCACCTAAAAGCCGTCCGACCCTATCCCCGCTGATTGAAATGTCGCGGCGAGACCGCGCCCCAGCAACAGGTCCTTCCCGCACCTCCGGGCCGTGGCCAGAAGATGCTCACCCCACACTGCAGCCAGGGGCGCCATCGCATCGCTCAGGTACACCATGTCGAATTCGCGTTCGGCGAAACCGCATCGGATCCCGATCGCGTTGAGATTGACCGGTCGCCGTGCAGTCGACCAGCCGCTCGGATGTTCGGACGCAATGGGAAAACCCGGCCCGAGCGCGACGACGGACCGTGAATGAGCTACTTCAGACATCAGTCCGACGAAAAGCATCGATGTGTCGTTCGGATGCTGACGAAGGATCTGCAGGTCAGCTCGGCTGTTCGTTGAATCTCGAGCCCACCTCGCGACGCGCTCCCACTCGGGCTGCTCCAATTGCGCCAGGGGCCTGTTGCAGATGAAGAACTCGATTTCCATATCGACACATCGATCGGCCCACTGTTCCAGGTTAGCTCGATTGCTTCTTGCTTGTTCGGCTGTATTTTCGGAGATGCTCGGCAGTTCTACGCCCCACGCGTCCTCTATCCAGTGAAGAGAAAGGCCCATCCGGCATAGCCTGTAGCCGAACTCCACATCTTCGACTCCATAAGTTGAGAAGCGCTCGTCGAAACCGCCCGCGGAGAAGAAATCCGATCGCGCCACTGCAATGTTCCGTCCCCAGTAGAAACGCCAGGGGACCGCCAGCGGAACCCGCCGGACATCGACATCCAACCACTTGTCCGATCTGTAATCAGCGTAGCCGGGCCGCGTAGCCATCTCCATGTGTCTTGTGCGTCAGTCCGGGCCGCTGACAAGAGAACGGAATGCATGGGCATCTTCGCCAGAGAAGTCCCAGCCGTAGGTCGGCCCTGCTGTACTGCGTTTACCGACTTCCACGTTCGCCGCATGGGACTGAATCAGGTGCTCGCCCGCGAGAGTGCCGCAATCGAGGAAGATCAGTGTTCTGCCCCGAGATGCTCGCGCGCCGAGATTCCTTACCGCGCTCAGGCGGAACCCGTCGTCTCGTTGGCGAGTGTATGAGATGTCAATCGCGTGTTCGAAGGCCTTGACGACCGCAACGGTATCGCTCGAAGAGCCGTCGTCTGCGACGATGACCTCATAGGTGAACGACGCCTCTTGTTGCGCTAATGTCGTCAGAGTTCTTCTCAACTCGTCAGGGCGGTCATAGGTCGGAACGACGACTGAAACCTCCGGAGAAACACCGTCTGCTTTCTGCGGGAAGATCAACGGTCCTGACATGCCTTCATCCTTTCTCGCGTACCTGGAGGCATCGCAGAGCCGGCCCTCATTGTACGTTGCGGACTGCACTCCGCGATGTCGCGGTAAAGGAGTGATCGCTTCACGTCAGTTCGCTTGTGACTTCGCAATTCGATGTGCGAGACCGTAGCAGGCTGTGCCCTTCGGCGACCAGAGTGTGGCGCGCGTGGCACCCCTCGGGTCGTGAACACCAAGCGCACGCGCAGACGTGGCGCCAAGGCTCGCCCGCTGTCCAGCTCTCACAGAGCCAGGCGCGGCGAGTGTCATTTCGTGCCAGTCGTCGGCGTGGATGGCTGTGGGATATATGTTCATCATCACATCGAACCGACGAAGACCCACACGAAGAGGTGCGGAGTGATTTATCTCGATTCTGCGGCCACGTCTTTTCCCAAGGAGCATCATGTAGTGGACGCCATGAAATCCTATGCTGAACGTGGAACAAGCCCAGGCAGGTCGGGGCACCGGCTATCCGCTTGGGCTGAGGGCCAAGTCTGGGCAGCTCGTGAGTCGCTAGCAGATCTGGTCAAATGCATCGATCCGGAGCGGGTGACCTTCTCGCTGAATGCAACGATGTCTCTCAATGCGGTTGTGCACCACCTGGGCTCGATCGGGGGCCGCGTCCTGACGTCCGCTTTCGAACACAATTCAGTGGTTCGGCCACTTCATGCAGCGGCGCAGGAGGGTTCGGTCAGGCATGAGATCATTCCGCCCTCGACCAGCGGACCGTTCGATCTCGATCGACTGCAGGAGCAACTGCTTGCCGGCGGAGTCGCCGGGGTCATTGTCACCTGGGCCTCCAACGTCTCCGGTTCAGTGCTTCCGATCCGTGAAATCTCTGAAATCTGCAGAGAGGCCGGTGTTTTCATCGCCGTGGATGGGGCGCAGGCGCTTGGGTACCTTGATGTCGACGCGGGTCTTGCGGACGTGCTGGTGTTCGCTGGGCACAAGGGTTTGGGGGGACCTTTGGGTGTTGGTGGCGCTGTTGTCGGAGAAGGTGTCCGGTTGTCGCCTTTCGTCACCGGCGGATCGGGTGGACGTTCTGAAAGTCGGGATCATCCCTGCTGGCTGCCCTGGTCGCAAGAGGCGGGAACACAGAATGGGATCGGAATCGCCGGGTTAGGCGCGGCTCTGAGGCTGTTGGACGGGGCCGAGATCGCCAGAAGGCGGCGTCGAGCAACCGATTTGCGAGAACGATTCGTTACTGGTCTCAGTGGTGGTGGCGCGGTCACCCTCATCGAATCGCCCAGCGCCGAAGAACCTGTCGGAGTGGTGTCGTTCCGGATGAACCGTGTGACCCCGAGTGTTGCTGCTTCGCTCCTCGAAGAACGCTTCGACATTCTCGTTCGCGCCGGACTGCATTGCTCTCCTCTGGCCCACGAGACTCTCGGCACAGGCGATGGCGGGACTGTCCGGGTGAGTTTCGGGCCGAGAACTACGACAAATGAGGTCGATCTAGCACTTGCCGCAGTCCAGTCCATCTCATCGAGTTCGAGCGAAAGGAAATGATGAAGAATGTCGGTCACCTGGGACCCCGAATGCGTCTTCTGCAGGTCGAATCCGCGTCGAGTGTGGGAGGAAGACGGACTCGCGGTCTGTTCTGATCCAGCTCCCCTTCGGCAGGGTCACCTCCTCATCTACACAACCGAGCACTATCCATCGGCCGCAGACATGGATGCGCAGGCGGCAGAGCGGCTCGACGCATTGGAGGCCGACCTCGGTAAGCGCGTATGTGCAGAGTTCGGGGACTACGTTCTGTTCGAGCACGGGCGTACCGGTCACTGTCTTCGAAGTCGTCCTGGAGAGCGCCTCTGTCATCACATGCACGTCCACATGATTCCCGGCGCCCTAGACCTGCGGGGCTATGCAGGAATAGCGCAAGAGATCGAGATCTCATCATGGTGAGACGTCCTAGCCCTTGGTAGCGATGTCGATGGCTACGTTGTCATCGGCAATGCGCACGAAAAGGTCGTCGCGCCATTGACGCGCTCTCTTCCTCCGCATCACCTGCGTACGGTGATCGCGCGGGCGAACGCAACTCCAGATCTCGCCGACTGGGAACTCGCTCTCGCGGGAGAAGAGGTGGGCCTGGTCGCCGCTGCATCGCATTCGACTGTCGTCGCGCTCGTTGAGAATTTTCGGTTTGCGAGGGCGATGAAGCGCCCCGTTGTACTGCATGTCTCGTGGGGAAGGGGGAACGGCCACGTCACGCGCCTGGTAGCCATAGGTCGGGCTTTTCACTCCGCGGGTTGGGACTGTGTTCTACTCGGTCGGCAGAATGCGGTGCACGATCGATTGGTCTCGAAGGCGGGAATCTTCACGACAGCCTATTACCGCGAAGGTGTCGCAGACATCGACCCGTGGGCAGAATGGGGAGATCCTGGCGTGTTCGATAAAGCAGTCGTTGCTGACGTCGCTGTGCTCCAGCGGTTCAGGCCGGACCGGGTGATCAACGATAACCGATTGTCGATGATCGTAGCTTGCGCTTCGCTCTCCATCCCGATCGTCACGCTATGCCAAGACAATCAGCTCGTCGGCTACCGCTATCAGGGCGAGGGAGTGTCCGAGATCTGGACCGGACCGCTCATGGCGGTCAACGAGGCTCTTGGGCGGCGAGGGCTTCCCCTGGTCGATCGAGATGTTCGAGAACTGTTCGAACGCGGGCTGATCGCAATACTGGCGTTCTCGGACCGGTCAAAGCGGGTCTGCATGGATCCGGGTTGCTGTTCTATCGGACGGTAGGAGGAATCGACTCGGAGTTCCTGCACGCTTTCGAGAACTGGGAAGGAGAAATCTATGTGGCGACCGGAGACCAGGCGTCAGCGGATTCGTATCGACATGTCCCGGACGCCATCCACATCGCGGCTCTCTGGGATCTCGAAGAAGTGTTTCCGGAGCTGGCTGCCGTCGTGCATCACGGAGGACATGGAATGGCGACGACGTGCGTGGCATCAGGGGTGCCAGCCGTCATTTTTCCAGGTCACAATCCGGAGAGGCGTTCGAACGGGTATCGGGTGGAGTTGTCGGGGTGGGGGAAGGTGCTCGGTCCACTTTCAGCGGAGGGTACTCGATGGGGCCCGGCCGTCGATGTGACCGGAGACCGTCCTCCGTGGAGCGATGTCCGTGGTGCAGTCGACGCTCTCCGGGCCCCCGACGTCGACGCGGGCGGGTCCGTCGCGTCAGCATCAGAGCTCGTCCGGCTGCTGACATGACGAGGGAGAAGCTCGTCCGAGACGGTGTACCGGCACTGCTCCGGGGTCTCGGTGTCGACGCGCGCTTCAGATCCGTCGATGCCGGCGAGCGGCGGGCCTGGCTCCTGGCGAAGCTGAAGGAGGAATGCGACGAGGTCCTGGCTGCCCCGTCCGTCGAAGAGCTGGCGGACGTCGCGGAAGTCCTGCATGCGCTCGCGTCGGAGCTCGGAGTGGCCTGGAGCGAGGTCGAAGCGGTGCGCGAGAGGAAAGGAGCGGACCGCGGAGTGTTCGACGCCGGAGTCGTGATGCGACTCTCCGAGTAGCACTCTGCTCGCGCGGCGGCGTCGTACCCTCGACTGCATGGGGTTCGTCTTCTCGCTGGTGATCATCGTCCTGACCGTGCTCGCGCTGGTCGACGTCGTGCGGCAGCCGGACAACGTCATCAAGAACCTGCCCAAGATCGTGTGGATCCTGCTGATCTTCTTCCTCCCGCTCATCGGCGTCTCGCTGTGGTTCCTGCTCGGGCACGACTGGAAGCGCGGCGACGGCGGATCCTTCGTGCCGGGCGGCCGAGTGCCCCGCCGCCGGAAGCAGGCGCCGCCGACGGTGGTGGTGCGGCCCGCTCCGAAGAGCACCGAGGAGCAGCTCGCCGACCTCGAGCGCGAGGAGGCGCACTACGCGCGGCTCGCCGAGGAGCAGCGTCGCCGCCGCGAGGGTGAGCGGCCGCTCGACGCGTGAGCGGCCGCTTCGGAGGCCGCTACTTCGAGAAGTTCGACGCCGCCCACTGGATCGAGGCGATCTTCGCCTGACCCGCGACGCTCGGGTGGAAGTAGTCAGTGGTCCCGATCAGGCCCTTGGTGACGGGGGTCGCGGTGAGCGCTCCGCCGTCCCAGTCGCAGAGCTGACCGGCGGCGCTGCACGCCGTCTGCAGCGCGGTGTTGTACTGCGTCGTCCGCGTCTTCGCGGCAGCGGCGGAGGCGGCCGCGGCGGTGCTGCTGAGCCTGCGGCCGGTGGAGCTGACGCCGCGCGTGGTCCGGCAGAGGTCGCCGCCCGCCCAGACGAGCGCGCCGACTCCGGTCTTCACGACCGACCACTCGGAGGCCACGTTCGGCATCGACGAGAGGACGATGCGGGCGGAGGGCCACGTGGTGCGGATCTTCGTGATCGCGGCGGAGGCTCCGGTGCGGAACGTGCTCGCCGGCGTCATCGTGTAGCCGTCGGAGGCGACGCGGTTGTCGGGAGAGCAGAGGTCGTTGCCGCCGATGAGCAGGGTGACGACGTCCGGCCGCACGCCGGCGGCGACCGCGGCGTCGATCCGCGAGGGGACCTGCGCGACGACGTCGCCGGTGGTGGCGAAGTTCGCGGTCGTGACCGTGGTGCCGGGGCGCGCGGTCCGCAGGCGCGAGGCGAAGGAGTTCACCGAGGAGCTGGTGCCGGTGGACCAGTTGTTGCGGGGGCAGTCCGCGAAGGAGCCGCAGGTCCCGTAGGCCTGGGTGATGGAGTCGCCGAGGCTCAGCACCGAGAGGGTGGCGGGAGTGGCGGCGGCGGCGGCCTGCGCCGGGAGCAGCGCGGCGGCGAGGGCGAGCGCGGCTCCGACGGCGAGGGCGCGGACGCGGCGGCTCGGGGTCGGCGGGCGGGAGAGGGAGAGGCTCATGGGGGACCGTTCTCGAGGGGGAGGACGGTGGGGAAGCCGTCGGTGCTGACGCTAGGGGAGCGGCGCCCCGGATGACCCCGAACGGGTGACCCCAGAACGGGCCGGATGTGCGCGACGGCAGCGGATCCGGTCGTCCGGCGGGCGGAACCGTCTGGAAGGCGAGCGTCCTCTCAGCCTCCCGCCACCGGCACGATCCGCAGCCGGCTCATCGCCCAGACCAGCGCCCCCGACGCGAGGAACGCGACCGCGATCCCGACGACGAACACCGACACCTGCCCGTACCCGGTCGCGGGATCCAGGAACGGATAGGGCACCCAGCCGTCCGTCGCTCCGCGGATCAGCACCACGACGAGCCAGACGATCGGGTAGACCACGACCAGCCAGAGCCTGCGCCACGGCAGCGGAGGGCGATCCGCGAGCAGCAGCCAGTCGAGCAGTCCGTAGACGGGGAACAGCACGTGCATGACGGTGTTGGCCCACGGCAGCGCCACTCCGCCCGCCACATCGGTGAGGAGGGTGTTGTACACGAGGCCGACGACGATGATGTACCCGGTGAAGGCACCCCGCACCAGTAGGAGCCCGCTGGGCGCGGGGCTGGGGCGGAGCGCGAGCACGGCGGTGGCTCCGAGCACGACGGCCAGCACGATGTTGCTCTGGATGGTGAAGAAGCCGAAGAAGTTGAACGGGTTCAGCGGCGTCCGAGAGGCGGTGTCGACGGCCGTCGCGATCACGGCCACCAGAACGGCGGCGGCCACGAGGAGGCGGAGGAGCGCGACCGGCACGCGGGCCGACTCCGCCCGGGAGGAGGGAGCGGGCGGCGTCATCGCTCGAGCGTAGCGCCGGAGCGCCTACCCTGTCCCCGTGCTCACGATCGGTGTCGACCTCGCTGCGGAGCCGGTGCGCACCGCTCTCGCCGCCCTCGAGTTCTCCGGCGGCCGGGCCGTCGTCCGCTCGCTCGTACTCGGCGCCGAGGACGCGACGATCGTCGAGGCGTCACGGGACGCGGCGGTCATCGGGATCGACTGCGCGTTCGGCTGGCCGGTGGAGTTCGCGGCGTTCGTCTCCGCGCACACGCGACGGGAGGTCTCGCCGCGGACGCTCGCGGGACGCGACTGGCGCCGCCGCCTCGCGTACCGCGAGACGGACCGGGTGGCGCGCGAGGTCACGGGTCGGTGGCCGCTCAGCGTCTCGACCGACCGGCTCGGGATGACCGCGATGCGCTGCGCGGAGCTGCTCGACGCCTTCGCCGCGAGCGGAGAGGACGTCGACCGCTCCGGGCGCGGACGGCTCGTCGAGGCGTACCCGGCGGCGGCGCTGCGGCTCTGGGGAGTGGACACCACGGGGTACAAGACGCGACCGGAGGCCGTGGCGCTCGCCGTGGAGTCGCTGCGACGGGCCGCGCCCTGGCTCGATGTGCCGGCGCCCGCGCTCGCGCTGATGAGCCGCTCCGACGACGCGTTCGACGCCGTCGTCGCCGCTCTCAACGCCCGCGCCCACGCACTGAACGCGACCCTGCCGGTGCCTCCCGAACTGCAGGAGGCGGCGGAGGCCGAGGGGTGGATCGCGGTCCCGACCGGATCGCTCGCGGAGCTCGCGGGCTGATCCGAACCGTTCCGACGGGTGTGCGCTCAGGCCGGGATCTTCGCCCCCAGCAGGCCGGCGGCGACCTCGGCGGCCCGCTCGGCCTCCTCGACGGTCGAGAAGGGTCCGGTGGGGACGAGGGAGGGCGCGGTGGTCAGTCGGGCGTCGATCTCGAGCCGGAACCGGGGCAGCTCCGCCCCGGGAACGACGACGATCCTGACTCCGTTCCGGCTCCATCGCGCGGGTTGGATAGAAGAAATCTGTGTCATGGTGCTCTCCGCTTTCGCGATCATCCGCACGGGTGGCTGACGCCTCGACCGTGCACGCTTCACGCTACGTCCGGTGCCCGTCTCTCCGAACGGGCTTGACCTCTCAGGCTCGTCGGGCGTAGCGCCTCACTGCAGTCGGTCGAGGGTGTCGCTGATCCGCCGCAGGCACTCGATGAGGACCGACACCTGCGCGGCGTCCAGGTCGGCGAGCACCTCGCCCTCGGCGGCGACGAGATTCCGCATAGCCTCGTCGACCCGCTTCATGCCCCGCGGGGTGAGCGAGACGATCTTGCTGCGCGAGTCGGCGGCGTTCTGCTCGCGGACCACGAGCCCGCGAGCCCCGAGGCGGTCGACGCGGCTGGCGAGGTTGCCGCTGGACAGCGCGAGGTTCGTGGCCAGGGCCGAGGGCGTCATCCCGCCCTCCCCGTGCTGCCGCAGCAGCGAGAGGAGCTCGAACTCCCACGGGGCGAGATCGCTGACGGCGAAGGACTGCCGCCGCACCTCCTGCACGCGCGGACTGAGGCGGCGGAGGCGGGAGACGACGTCCAGAGGCGCGAGATCGAGGTCGGGCAGGGCCCCGGCCCACGCGTCGATCACCAGATCGACATCGTCGTCTTCGCGCATGCCCCGATTATCCCCGCACGGCGCGGGCGCCGACGACGGGTGGTCCGGGGAGGCCGGCGGGCCTAGCCTGTGCGGACGACGGGCGGGCCGGTCAGGCGCGGGCGGCCCGGACGTAGGCGACGATCGCGTTGGCGTGGCCATGGCCCAGGCCGTGCTCGGTCTTCAGCCAGGTGACGACCTGCATGTGCGGCTCGGAGCGCAGACGCTCGTCGGCGAGTTCGAGCCAGTCCTGGACGGGACGGCCGTAGGTCTTCCCGATGCTCGGGAAGTACGAGGCCGGTCCCTTCGGCTTCGCACCGTCGGCGGGCGGTTCGGGAGCGAGCACGCGGTCGGTCATGCGGTCACGATAGCGAGCCGCGGTCAGGTCGTGTAGGCCGAGGGGTCGAACCGGCCGAGCTCCTCGCGGAAGGCGAAGGCGAAGTCGGGCCAGAGCAGGGTGAGTCGCCGGTTGTCGTCCAGGTACCAGCTCTCGCAGCCGCCGTTGGTCCAGACGGTGTCGGCGCTGAGGGCGTCGAGGCGGGCGACGGAGGCGGCCTCGGCCTCGGCGGTGACCTCGAGCCGGTCGGCGCCGGAGACGGCGAGGTGGTCGAGCGCGGCGAGCACGTAGTCGATCTGCGTCTCGATCATGTGCACCGCGGAGTTGTGGCCGAGGCTCGCGTTGGGGCCGTTGACGACGAAGAGGCTCGGGAACCCGTGGACCGCGGTCGACTCGTACGCGACCATGCCGTCGGCCCAGCGGTCGGCGAGGAGGACGCCGCCGCGGCCGCGGATGCGCCGGGCGAAGGGCGGCCGCGTGGAGTGGAAGCCGGTCGCGAAGACGAGCACGTCGACCCCGTGCGGGACGCCGTCGTCGCCGAGCGCGGCGCCCTCCTCGACGCGCCGGAGCGGACCGGGGACGACGCGGACGTGCGGCTGCGCGAGAGCGGGGTAGTAGTCGTCCGAGAGGAGCACGCGCTTGCAGCCGATCTCGTAGTCCGGAGTCAGCACGGCGCGGAGCGCGGGATCGATGATCTGCGCCTCGAGGTGGCCGAGCGCCTCCGCCCGCAGCCGATCGATGGCCTCGGGCACGGCGACGCGGCCGGCGAAGCCGAGCTCGGCGCGCCAGAACAGCTCCTCGCGGAGCCTCGCGAGGGCCCCGGGCGCGCGGGAGAGGGCTCGGCGCTCCTCCGGCGGGTAGGCGCGGTTCCTGCGGGGGACGACGTACGGGGCCGAGCGCTGGAAGAGCACCACCTCGGCGGCGCGCTCGGCGAGGTGCGGCACGATCTGCACGGCGGAGGCTCCCGATCCGACGATGCCGACGCGCTTCCCGTCGAGATCGACGTCGTCCCGCCAGCGGGCGGAGTGGAAGGCAGGACCCGCGAACGAATCCAGGCCCGGTACGGCCGGGAGGCGTGGCTCGGAGAGGCGCCCCGCGCAGACGAGGAGGACCGCTGCGGAGTAGTCGCCCCGGGAGGTGCGCACCCGCCAGCGGTGCGCCTCCTCGTCGAAGACCGCCTCGAGCACCTCGGTCCCCAGCCGGAGCCGGGGCGCCAGGCCCTCCTTCTCGACGACGCGCTCGAGGTAGGACTGGATCTCGGCCCCGGGGGCGTAGAACGCCGACCAGTCGGCCTCGGGGGCGAAGGAGTAGGAGTAGAGGTGCGAGGGGATGTCGCAGGAGACTCCGGGGTAGACGTTGTCCCGCCAGGTCCCGCCGATCCGCTCGGCGCGCTCCAGCACGACGAACGAGGTCCCGCCGCGGCGCTCCAGGCGGACCGCGGCTCCGAGCCCGGCGAACCCGGCGCCGATCACGACGACGTCGACGTCCATCAGACCGTCGTCCTCGCCAGGACGCTGCCCGCCGGGTCGCGGTGCGGATCGGCGAGGAAGTGCTCGAGGACGGCGAGGAGCTCGGCGGGCCGCTCGGCGAGCACCGCGTGACCGGAGTCGAGGACGGCGTAGCGGGCGTCGTCGATCGCGCCGAGCAGGGCCTCGGCGCCCTCGACTCCTGCGACGGCATCGGCGGAGCAGCCGACCACGAGGGCGGGAACCCGGCAGTCCATAGCGGCCGCAGCGACGTCGGCCCGGGCGGAGGCGGCGAGCATCCTGGCGGCGTCGGCGCCCCACGGGGAGGAGGTGGTGGCCGAGCGGACGGCGAGGAGCCGAGCGGCCTCCTCCTGCGCGTCGGGCGGCAGCATCGGCCAGAGGCGCGCCGTGCGGAGGAGGCGCTCCGTCGGGCGCAGCCATCCGGCCACGAGGGCGAGGGCGCGCACCCGCCGATCGCCCGCGGCGAGGGCCACGGCGGCTCCGAGCGAGTGGCCGATCAGGACGGCCTCCTCGGCGCCGAGCGCGTCCAGGGAGGCGTGGACCGCGGCGGGTCCGTCGAGCCACGGGTCGCCGAGATCGGCGAGCTCGAGCGCGGCGACGCGGTGGCGCCGCGCCAGCATCGGCAGCAGCAGCCCGGTGTCGCTCCGCGCGCCCCGGCCGACGCCGGTCAGCAGCAGGACCGCGCGCGGGCTCCCGGCGCCCGCGGTCAGCAGCCGCACGGTGGCGCTGTCCGACTCGATCCGCTCCTCCCGGACCAGCTCGGCCTGGCGCCGCAGGTACTCGGAGCGGGTCATGACGCCCGGCGGGTCCCGCGGACCGGGAGGCGCATCCGCTGAGGACCCGCCGCTGCGACGGGCTCCGCCCGCAGCGCCCTCTCCGGCGCGACCACGCCGTACGTCGTGGTGCGCTGGCGCCAGCCGCGGCCGATCTCGCCGCTCAGCCGGGCGACGGTCGCGATGTCGAGCGAGCGGTAGGCCTCCGCTCCGGCCTCGGGCCGCAGGGCCCCGTCGAGCAGCAGGCCGCCGAGGTCGTCCGCCCCGCCGCGGAGGAGGACCTGCGCCGCGTGCAGTCCGAGCTTGGTCCAGGCGGTCTGCACGTGGGCGATCCGGCCGTGGAGGATGAGCCGTGCGACGGCGTGCACGGCGCGGGTCTCGCGGAGGGTCGGCCCGCCCCGGCTCGCGCGCACCACGGAAGGAGGCGCCTCCGCCGGGACGAAGGGCATCGCGATGAACTCGGTGAAGCCGCCCGTCTCGTCCTGTATCGCCGCGAGCGTGCGCAGGTGCGCGAGCTGCTGCTCGGGGGTCTCGACGTGTCCGTAGACCATGGTCGAGGTGGAGCGGAGGCCGCTGCGGTGCGCGGCCGTGATCGCCTCCCGCCACTCGGCCACGGTCGGGTCCGTCCCCTCGCTCAGGACGGCGCGGACGTCGTCGTCGAGGATGCGGGCGGCGGTCCCCGGGACGGAGTCCACGCCGGCCTCGCGCAGAGCGTCGAGCATCTCGGGCAGGGTTCGGCCCGTACGCCGGGCGACCTCGAGGATCTCGCCGGGCCGGTAGGCGTGCAGGTGCAGCGAGGGCTGCCGCTGCTTCAGCGTGCGGACGATCAGCAGCAGATCGTCGCCCGGGTGCTCCGGTCCGATCGCGCCCTGGAGGCAGAGCTCGGTGGCGCCGAGCGCGACCGCCTCGTCGGCGAGCTCCTCCAGCCGCTCGACGGTCAGATCGCCGACTCCCCAGAGCGAGGTGTCGATGTTGCGGTTCACGACGACCGAGACCTCGTCGCCGGCGGCGTCGTGCCGCAGGTCGTCCGCCAGAGCGGAGAGGGCGTCGAGGTCGTCGCCGTCGGCTGCGAGCAGGGCGAGGTAGTCGGCGTCCTCGAGACCGGCGGGGTCTGTCTCCGCCCGGGCGAGCACGGCGCCGAGGGCAGGTGCCACCGGCCGGGGCAGGGCGTCGAGCGAGTCGCGGTAGGGCCGGGGGAGGACCGCTGCCGCCTCGTCGGCGAGCCAGGTCCCGCGGTCGGCGAGCGCCTCGACGTAGGGAGCGACACGCGGATCGATCCAGGTGGCCGAGTCGCGGAGGTACTGCGGGTGGGCGGTCAGCCGCTCGTGCAGCCTGTAGCCGGCCGCCGCGGTGAGCCGCGCGAGGTCGTCGATGTTCGGCCAGGGGCGCTCCGGATTCACGTGATCCGCCGTGAGCGGGCTGACACCGCCCCAGTCGTCGACCCCGGCGCGCAGCAGCAGCCCGAGCTCCTGCTCGTCGGTGAGGTTCGGCGGCGCCTGGATCGTCGCCTCGGCGCCCAGCACGAGGCGCGCGACCGCGACGTTGGCCACGTACTCCTGCAGCTCGAGGTCGACCTCGTTCTGCATGGCCGTCCGCGGCTTCGCGCGGAAGTTCTGGACGATGCACTCCTGCACATGGCCCCACCGCTCGTGGGACTCGCGGATCGCGAAGAGGGCGTCCGCCCGCTCCGCCGCGTTCTCGCCGATGCCCAGCAGCACGCCGGTGGTGAAGGGGATGCGGCTGCGTCCCGCGTCCTCGAGCACGCGCAGGCGCAGCGCCGGGTCCTTGTCCGGGGAGCCGTAGTGCACGCCGCCCTTCTCGGACCAGAGGCGCTCGGCGGTCGTCTCGAGCATCATGCCCATCGAGGGCGCGACCGGGCGGAGCCGCTGCAGCTCGGCCCACGACATCACGCCGGGGTTCAGGTGCGTGACCATGCCCGTCTCGCTCATCACCAGGACGGCCATCGCGCGCACGTACTCGAGCGTCGAGGCGTAGCCGTGCTCGGCGAGCCAGGCGCGGGCGACCGGCCACCGGTCCTCCGGGCGGTCGCCGAGCGTGAACAGGGCCTCCTTGCAGCCGAGCGCGGCACCGGCGCGGGCGACCTCGAGGATCTCCTCCGGCTCCATGAAGGTCGACTCGCGCTTGGCCGCGAGCCCGCCTGGTGTCTCCACGAAGACGCAGTAGTGGCACCGGTCGCGGCAGAGCTTGGTCAGCGGGACGAAGACCTTCCGCGAGTAGGTGACGACGCCGGGCCGTCCGCGGCGGGCGAGTCCGTCGTCGCGCAGGCGGCCGGCGGCCTCCAGCAGCAGGTCGAGGTCGTCGCCGCGCGCGCCGAGGAGCTCTTCTGCGGTCTCGCGCGTCAGCGCCTCGCCGTGGTCGAGCCGGGCGAGCAGGGTGGCCGTGGTCATGCGGGAGCGGCCCTTCCGAAGGGGGTCGTGGCGGAGGCGGGAGGTCAGAGCGCGCGCAGCCGCGGCGCGAGGTCGCGCTCGAAGGCGTCGAAGAAGCGCTGCTGGTCGTCGCCCGGGGCGTGGAAGACCAGGTGGGTGAAGCCCGCGTCGACGTAGGGCTTGATCTGCGCGACCGTCTCCTCGGGGTCGGAGCCGACGATCCAGCGCTTCGCGACCTGCTCGATCGGCAGCTCGTCGGCGGCGCGCTCCATGTCGACCGGATCGGTCAGCGAGTGCTTCTGCTCCGGCGACAGCGAGAGCGGCGCCCAGAAGCGCGTGTTCTCGAGCGCGAGCGCCGGATCGGGATCGTAGGAGAGCTTGATCTCGATCATGCGGTCGATGGTCGAGGAGTCGCGATCGGCCGCCGCGGCGCCCTCCTCGACGGCGGGGAGCAGCTTCTCGGTGTAGAGCTCCATGCCCTTGCCCGACGTGCAGATGAAGCCGTCGCCCGCCCGGCCGGCGTACTTGGCGACGACGGGGCCGCCCGCCGCGATGTAGACCGGCACGCCGCTCTCGGGCTTGTCGTAGATCGACGCCTCGTGCGTGGAGTAGTACTCGCCGTCGAAGGTGACGCGGTCGCCCGCCCACAGCGCGCGCATCAGCCGCACGGCCTCGCGCAGGCGGGCGAAGCGCTCCTTGAAGTCGGGCCAGGTCTGCTCGCCCGCGCCCTGATAGCCGGTGGCGACCTCGTTCAGCGCCTCGCCGGTGCCGACGCCGAGCATGATCCGCTCGGGGTAGAGCACGCCGAGCGTGCCGAACGCCTGGGCGATGACGGCGGGGTTGTAGCGGTAGTGCGGGGTCATGACGGAGGTGCCGAGGGTGATGGTGGAGGTGCGCTCACCGGCCGCGGCGAGCCAGGCGAGGGAGAACGGCGCGTGCCCGCCCGTGTGCCGCCACGGCTGGAAGTGGTCCGAGACGACCGCGGTCTCGAAGCCGTGCCGCTCGGCGCCGACCGCGAGCTCGACGAGCTCCCGGGCGCCGAACTGCTCCGCCGATGCCTTGTACCCGAGCGTGATCGTCATCTGCAGCCTTCGTGAGAGGTGGGACGGCTCCCGGAGCGGGAGCGGCCCCTCCATTCTGCGCCTGCCGCCGCGCCCGGCGGGACGGGTGGACGCACCCGGGGGAGGCGTGCCCCGATCCCGCGCTGGGGAGGAGCGTCAGGCCGGCGGAGCGGCGATGTTCACCATCCAGCCGACGCCGTAGCGGTCGACCAGCATCCCGAAGCGGTCGCCCCAGGGCGAGGCGACCAGCGGCTCGACGACCGTGCCGCCCTCGGCCAGGCCGTCCCAGTAGCCGCTCAGCTCGGCGTCGTCGTCGCCGAAGAGCGCGATCTTGATGCGGGCGCCGCTCTCGGCCGGGCTCGAGGAGGGGGAGTCGGAGCCCATCAGGATCATCCCGCTCGGCGTGACGAGCTGGGCGTGCATGATCCGGTCCTGGTCGGCCGGATCCGCGCTCATCCCGAAGTCGCCGAAGCGGCTGGAGCTGAGCTCGCCGCCGAGGACGTCCCGGTAGAACTCCATCGCCTCCTGCGCGGAGCCGTCGAAGCCGATGTAGGGGCTCAGTGAAGTGGGCACGGCACGCCTTTCCGTCGAGGTGCGCCCAGTATCTCCGCGTCCCGACGCGAGCACCAGGGGCGTCCTGCGGAAGTTCCGCCCCCGGCCCTCAGAGCTCGTCGCGGGTGGGCGGGTTCGCGCCGGAGCGGGAGGTCGTGATGCCGGCGACGTGCGCGGCGTGGCGGCCGATCGCGTGCAGGGCGGGGCCGTCGAGGAGCATCCCGTTCGCGGCGCCGAGGCCCTGGCGGAACGCCTCGTCGAGGATCGCGCCCATCGCGGAGTCGCCGGCGCCGATCGTGTCCGCCACCACGATCCGGGCGGCGGGCACGGTCACCCGCGTCATGGCCGAGGCCAGCAGCAGTCCCTCCGCGCCGCGGGTGACGACCGCGAGCTGCGACCCGAGGGAGAGCAGCCGGCTGAGGACCTCGTCGAGCTGCATCGTCGGGTAGAGCCACTCCGCGTCCTCGTCGCTGAGCTTCACGACCTCGCACGCGGCGGCGATCCGCTCGAAGCGCGCGAGCGCCTCGGCGTGCGCGCCGACCAGAGCCGGGCGGATGTTCGCGTCGACGCTCGCCGTCACTCCGGCGGGCAGTGCCTCGAGGAGCTCGAGCACGGCGGATCCGCCCGGCTCGAGGAAGATCGCGATGGAACCGGTGTGGACGTGGGAGGCGCCCTCCGGGTCCGCCGCCGGCGGGTTCCAGGAGAGGTCGAAGACGTAGCGGGCCGACCCGTCCGCGGCGAGGACCGCCCGAGCGGTGCTGGTGCGCTCCGAGTCGCCGTGCCGGACCTCCACGCCGGAGGCCTCGAGGTGGGCGCTGATGCGGCGGCCGCGCTCGTCGTCGGCGATGTCGGTGACGAGGGTCGCGGGCCGCCCGAGTCGGGCGAGCGTGAGGGCGACGTTGGCCGGGGAGCCGCCGACGTGCTCCGTGGCGCTGCCGTCGCGCTCGACGATGTCGATCAGCGCCTCGCCGATGACCAGGGTGCGGGAAGCCGGGCTGACGCGCTCGTCGGTGGAGGACATGCCGACATCATGCCGGGTGACGGGGTCGCCCCGCGACGCGCGGGGCCGACCGGCGCAAGCGGCTCGCGTCCCGACCGCGGTCTCAGCCCCGGTCGTGCAGGTCCGCCAGCACCGCGTCCACGGTCGTGATCTCGATCAGCGGCGCGTACAGGGACATGGCGTCGAGCGCGCGCTGGTGGTCGGCCTCGGAGGCGCCCGCGCAGGCGTCCGCGGCGACCCTGACCCGCACTCCGGCGTCCGCGGCCGCCAGCGCCGTCGAGAGCACGCAGCAGTCGGTCGAGACGCCGGTGAGCACGAGCTCGCGGGAGTCGTCGAGCTCGGCCTCGAGCTCGGGCCCCCACTTGCCGAAGGTCGTGGCGGTGATCGTGCGGTGGCCCTCGAACCCGGCCGCGAGCTCGTAGAGCCGGTCGCTCTCGGGGACGAGCGCGAACGGCCACTCGCGGTAGTAGGGGATCCACGCGCCGGCGGGCCGCTCCGGGGCGACGAAGCGGGTGGTCACGACCCGCTCGCCGAACGCCGGGAGGAGCCGGCGGGTCCCCTCGGCCGCGCGCTCGAATCCGCCGGATCCCCACGGCGACTCGGCGTCGGCGAAGACGTGCTGCAGGTCGATCGCGACGAGCAGGCTCACGCCGAGGCCTCCTGGCGGCGGACGGCCCCGCGCGAGAGGGCGAGCGTTCCCGCGAAGCCGATCACGAGCGCCACGAGGACGCCGAGGTTGGCGCCGGCCCAGTCGCCGTCGCGGCCGCCGAGCGGGCCGAGGAGGTAGCCCTCCCACTCGAACCCGGGGGAGTAGTTGACCACCAGGCCCCAGCCGACGATCGCGCCGATCAGCACGAGGGCCACGGGGACCGCCGAGACGCTGCCGTAGCGGCCGCGGGAGTCGTACAGGGCTTCCTGGTCGTAGTCGCGCCGGCGGAGGAGGAGGTCGGCGAGGAACACGCCGAGCCAGGCCGCGATCGGCACGCCGAGGGTGATCAGGAAGCCCTGGAACGGGCCGAGGAAGTCGCCCGCGACGAACACGACGTAGACCGCTCCGAGGACCATCAGCACGCCGTCGATCCCGGCGGCCACCGGACGCGAGACCTTGAGCCCCGTGCTGAGCAGCGCCAGGCCCGAGGAGTAGATGTCCATCACGGCCCCGCCGATCAGGCCGAGCAGCGCGACGACGATGAAGGGGAGCAGGAACCAGGTCGGCAGGATCCCGGCGAGCGCTCCGATCGGGTCCGCGGCGATCGCGTCCGAGAGCTCCTGCGAGGAGCCGGCCAGCAGCAGGCCGACGACCACCAGCACGACGGGCGCGACCGCTCCGCCGATCGTCGTCCACGCGATCACTCCGCTCGTGCGGGCACCGCGGGGGAGGTAGCGGGAGTAGTCGGCCGCGGCGTTCACCCAGCCCAGCCCGAAGCCGGTCATCATGAACACGAGCCCGCCGATGACCGCGGCGGCCGAGCCCGCGGGCAGGGCGCCGACGGCGGCGAGGTCGATCCGGTCGAGGACGAGCACGACGTAGACCACGGTCAGCACGGCGGTCGCGACGGTGATCGCGAGCTGGAGCCGCATGATCAGGCGGAAGCCCGCGATCCCGGCGATCACGATGAGCGCGGCGACCACGATCAGCGCGACCACCTTGGTGAGCACGCCCCCGTCCCAGCCGAACTCCTCGAACACCGTCGCCGTCGCGAGCACCGCGAGTGAGGCCAGCACCGTCTCCCAGCCCACCGTGAGCAGCCAGGAGATCACCGAGACGAGGCGGTTGCCGTCGACCCCGAAGGCCGCCCGGCTGAGCACCATCGTGGGGGCGGAGCCGCGCTTGCCGGCGACGGCGACCAGACCGCAGAAGAGGAACGAGACGACGATCCCGATCACGCTGACGAGCGTCGCCTGCCCGAAGGAGAGGCCGAAGCCGAGGAGGAAGGAGCCGTAGCTCAGCCCGAGCACGGACACGTTCGCGGCGAACCACGGCCAGAACAGGTCGCGAGGGCGGCCGTGCCGCTCCGACTCCTGGATCGTGTCGAGGCCGTTGAGCTCGATGCCGCTTGCGGGGCGGGTGCTCGGACGATCGGGGGAGGTCATCGCGTCCTCGTTCTCACGGGTGCCGGCCCTGCGCCGGAGCTGTGACGAACCTACAGCGCCCCGCGCTCGAACAGCAGCCGGAGCGATTCGAGGTCGTCCGCGACCCGCGCGCAGTCCTCGTCCCAGTCGTCGAGGCTCATCCCGGGGCGCCGCCGCACGGTGAAGGCCACCTCGGCGCCGTCCCCGTTCACGAGCACCCGGAGCGGATTGTCCACCACCGTCCCGTCGGGGAGCGTGACCTCGTGGTCCGCGACGCCGAACGGGTTCTGCGGGGCGAAGCGCACCTCGACCCGGCCCATCGGCGAGTCGGCGAACCAGCGTCCGTCGACCTCTTCGAGCGCGGCGGAGGCGAGGCCCGCGGCCCACCGCGGGAGGTTCGCCGGGTCGGAGACGAAGGCGTACACCTCCGCGGCCGGAGCCTCGATCACGACGCCCACGGGGCGCGATTCGTACAGGGTCATCCGCTCGTCCTTCCTCTGCAGCCGGTCAGTGCTCGTCGCCGAAGCTGGCGACCAGCAGCGCGGCCAGCGCCGTCCGCTCCAGCATGCCCTCGATGCCGATCGCCTCGCTGCGCGCGTGCGCACCCTCGCCCGGGGCGCCGAGCCCGTCGAGGACCGGCAGGCCCAGCGCGGCGACGAGGTTGCCGTCGCTCGCCCCGCCGACCGCGATCTCGCGGAGGGGGACGTCGATCCGCTTCGCGACCCGCTCGGCCCTGCGGTAGAGCGCGGCGACGGAGGCGGTCCGCTCGAAGACGGGCCGCTCCCAGGAGCCGCGCACCTCCAGCCGGATGCGCGGGTCGGCGGCGGCGAGCGCGTCGAGCTCGGCCTCGACGCGGGCGGCCTCGGCGGATCCGCGGATCCGCGCCTCCAGCTCCAGGCGCACGCGGGCCGTCGTCACGTTGACCCTCGAGCCGCCGGAGACCACTCCGATGTTGACCGAGGTGCCCTCCTCCTCCCGCGCGATCGCCAGCACCCGCGGGATCAGCGAGCCGAGCTCGTGGATCGCGCTCGCCCCCTTCTCCGGCTCGACCCCGGCGTGCGCCTCGACCCCGACCACGTCGATCACGAAGCGCCCGATGCCCTTGCGCGCCGTCTTGACCGCGTCGCCGATCGCGCCCTCGAACACCAGGACCGCGTCGGCGCCCGCGCACTGCCGCTCCAGGAACGGGCGGGAGGCGGCGCTGCCGATCTCCTCGTCCCCGCTCATCACCAGGCGGACGGCCGGATGCGGGACGCCGGCGTGGCGGAGCGCGGCCACCAGCCACACCATCTGCACCAGCCCGGCCTTCATGTCGTAGCTGCCCGGTCCGCTCAGGCGGTCGCCGTCGACGGCGAAGGGCCAGGAGCGGGTCGTGCCCAGGGGCCACACCGTGTCGTAGTGGCCGAGCAGCGCCACGAACGGACGCGTGCCCCGGTGCGGTCTCGCGCCGCCGCTCGCCGGGACGGTCCAGCTGGTCGCGGTCGGCGCGTCCTGCGCACGCCGGTGCTGCACGTCGGCGTCGTGCCCGAGCCGCTCTCCCACCCAGTGCACCAGGAAGGCGTGCAGCTCGCCGAGCGCCTCGAGGGAGTCGCTGGGGCTCTCGATCATCACGAGGTGCCGGACGTCGTCGAGCATCCGCGAGCGGTTGTCGCGGAGGAAGGAGCGCACGCGGGCGGCGTCGTCGGCATCGGGGAAGGTCATCGACTCCGGAGTACCAGAGTGCGGCCGCTCGCGCGAACCGGCTGAACCGTTCGGGCCCCCGTTACGTTGGTGCAGGAAGAGGTGGAGATGTCCGAGGATCAGGCCCAGATGCTGCGTGCGCTGCACGACGAGCACGCCAGCGCGCTCTGGCGGTTCGTGCTGCGCCTGACCGGCGACCGCCAGATGGCGGAGGACGTCGTGCAGGAGGCGCTGCTGCGCGCCTGGAAGCACCCCGAGATCCTCGCCCAGGGCGAGGCCGCCGCCCGCTCCTGGCTCTACACCGTGGCCCGGAACCTCGTCATCGACGACCGCCGCAGCGCCCGCTACGCCCGGGAGCTGGGCACGGACGAGGTCCCCGAGCGCCCGACCGCCGACCGCACCGACCAGGTGCTCGACGCCTGGCTGCTCTCGGACGCGCTCAGCGGACTGAGCCACGACCACCGCGCGGTCATCGTGCACGCCTACTACGGCGGCCGCACGGTCACCGAGATCGCCGCGCTGCTGGGGATCGCCCCGGGCACCGTCAAGTCGCGGATGCACTACGGGATGCGGGCCCTCAAGCTCGCACTGCAGGAGCGGGGGGTGACGGAGCTGTGAGCCGCGACCCCTCCTCCGACGACCGGCACGACGACCCCTTCCGCGACTGGGACGCCGCGTACCTCCTCGGATCCCTGACCGCTGCCGACCGCCGCGAGTACGAGCTGCACCTGCGCGCCTGCCCCGGCTGCCGCGAGTCCCTCGCCGAGTTCGTCCCGCTGCCGGGCCTGCTGGCCCACCTGCCCCAGGACGAGGCGATGCGCCTGGTCGAGGAGCCCGAGGCGGCCGGCGATCCGGCTCCGGCGGCACTGCTGACCCGCCTCGCCGCGGCCACCGACTCCGTCCGCCGCCGGACGCGGCTGCGCATCGCGGGCCTGGTGCTCGCCGCCGCGGGCGTCTCGGCCGCCGCCGCCGTCGCCCTGCCGCTCGCGATCGGCCCGACCCTCGCCCCCGTCGAGACCGTCGGCTCGACCGTCTCGCTCGCCGCGGCTCCGGGCGTCCCCGTCGAGGCCTCCGTGCGGTTCGTGCCGCAGCAGTGGGGCACGCGGATCGACATGGACTGCAGCTGGGCCGACACGGCCGAGCAGTACGCGGGCTCGGCCGGCTACGTCCTCTACGTCACGGACACCTCGGGCGGCACCGAGGCCGTCGGATCGTGGACGAGCGCGCCGGGGACGACGATGGAGCCCAGCCTCGCCACCGGGCTCCCGCTCTCCGAGATCGCCTCGGTCGAGGTGCGGCTGCAGGGATCGGACACCGTCGTGCTCACCGGCCGCCCCTGAGCGGGCCGCCGGATTCCCAGGTGCGCGCGCGGCGGACTGAGTAGCTTCTCAGTCATGACGATCGCGACCCTCGCCCTCGCCCCCGCCTCCGTGGCGACCGCCTCCTCCTCCGACAGCATCGACGAGCTCTCCGGGCTCGTCGGCGTCGCCGCGCGGGTGATCGCCGCGCTCGGAGAGGCGGGCGTCGGCCTGCTGACGCTGATCGAGACGGTGTTCCCGCCGATCCCGAGCGAGCTCGTGCTGCCGCTGGCCGGCTTCCTCGCCCAGCAGGGCCGGATGAACCTGGTGCTGGTCGTGATCACGGCGACCCTCGGCGCCTACCTCGGCGGCCTGATCCTCTACGCGCTCGGCTACCGCATCGGCACGGAGCGCTCGATCCGCCTGCTCTCCAAGCTCCCGCTGGTCGACCGCGAGGACTTCGAGAAGGCGGTCGGCTGGTTCCGCCGGCACGGCACCTGGGCGGTCCTCTTCGGTCGCCTCATCCCGGGCGTGCGCAGCCTCATCTCGCTCCCCGCGGGGGCCGAGCGGATGAACCTGCTGCTGTTCTCGGGACTGACGATCCTCGGCTCCGGCGTCTGGAACGGCCTGCTGATCGGCCTCGGCGCGGCCCTCGGCACGCAGTACGAGCTCGTCGACCAGTACGCGGGCGTGCTCGACGCGATCATCTACAGCGCGTTCGGCGTGCTGCTGCTCGCGCTCGTTGTGCGCCGCGTGCGGCGGCACCGTGCCGCGGCGCGCACCGGATCGCGCCACTGACCTGCGTCCTCGGGCGGGCGGGCGCAAGGCCCCGCGCCACCCCGCCCCGGTGCCCTAACGTTCGAGGGGTCCGCACTCCCCGACGCGAAGGAACGCCATGTCCGAGACCGCCGCGCCCACGATGTCCCGCACCTCCGTCGAGCGCTGGTGGATCATCGCCGTCTCGCTGATCGCGATCGTGCTCGGCGTCATCGCCGTCCTGATCCCCGGTCCGACGCTGCTGACCGTCGCCATCGTCTTCGGCATCCACCTGATCGCCGCGGGCGTCTTCCGCCTGCTGCTGGCCTTCACCGCCTCGCGGCTCGATGCCCGGGTGCGCTGGCTCGCGGGCCTGCTCGGCGCCCTGATCCTGGTCGCGGGCATCCTGTGCCTGTCGAACCCGTTCGAGTCGCTGAGCGTCCTGGGCCTCGTGATCGGCGCGGGCTGGATCCTCGACGGCGTCTCGAGCATCACCAGCGGCCGCACCGTCGCCGGCCCCGCGTGGCTGCCGATCGCGGCAGGGATCGCCTCGGTCATCGCGGGCGTCCTGACGATCATCATGCCCGTGCTGGCGCTGGCCTCCTTCGTCACGGTCGCGGCCATCCTGCTGATCGTCGTGGGCGTCTCGGGCCTGCTCCTGCTCCCGGGCCGCACGAAGCGCCCCGAGGGCGCCGAGGCGTAGACCGCGCGGATGGCCGATCCCGATCTCGTCCCCGAGCTGCTCGTCGCCGACCTCGCCGGAGCCTGGGATTCTGGTGCGGTCCCTGCGGGTCCCGGATCCACTACGCCCGGCCCGAGGAGGGCTTCGCGTACCTGGTCCTCGGCTCCGCGCACGTGATGCTCGAAGAGGCGGGGCGGGGCCGCAACTGGATCGCGGCACCGCTGGAGCGCCCGTTCGGCCGGGGGATGAACCTGCAGCTGCACGTCGACGACGCGGACCGGACGGCGGCGGCGCTCGCCGAGGCCGGGACGCCGCTGTTCTCGCCGCTCGAGACCCGCTGGTACCGGGTCGGAGCGGAGGAGGCGGGCGTCCGTCAGCTGGTGGTGGCCGATCCGGACGGGTACCTTCTGCGGTTCCAGTCGTCGCTCGGACGCCGACCGGCCCGAGCGGACGTCCCCGTCGCTCCCTGACCGGCCGACCGCGCCACCATCCGCTCGGCTCAGGACGTCATGCCAGCGAGTGACGACCGTGACACCGCGCGGCTGGTTCCCTCGAAGACATGACGCAGCACCCCGCCACCGCGACCCTCCCGCAGGTCCCGGCCGCCGCCCTCTCCGAGCCCGCGATCGAGCAGGCCGCCTCGGCGGAGCACGAGCCCCTCGTCCGTCCGGCGGACCTGGTGTCGGCGCTCACGGGCGTCGCGCTCTGCTTCTTCTCCCTCTTCGTCTACGCCATCGCGCACTGGCAGTACTTCGGCACGGACGTCGACGAGGTGAGCGTCCTCGGCTGGCTCGCGCCGCTGATCGCCGGCGTCGCCTGCCTGCTGTCGGCCGTCGTGTCCGTCGGGGTCCGCGCCTCCGGGCGCCGCGCCGAGCGGACCGCGGCATGATCCCCGTCCTCGCCGGGCCCGGCCTCGAGGCCGCGGAGCAGCTCCTCGTCCGCGCCGGATGCCTCCGCCCCGAGCACCCGTGGGCGGCCGGTGCCGCCACGGAGGCCGCGCCGCGGATCGACTTCGCCGTCCTCGCCGAGCAGGCGTGCCTCCTCGACCTCTCGGAGGAGGCGGTCGCCCGCATCGCCGTGTCGCTCGCCACCGGCCGTCCCGTCGATCTGCGGAGCGCCTTCGGGCATCTCGCGCGCGACCACGCTCAGCTCGTCATGACCGCGGTCGCCGCTGCCGCCGGGCACGACCGCGTGAGCAGCCGGATCCGCGTGGTCGGCGACGAGCGCCGGGTCGAGACGGCGCCGCCCCTGGCCGTCTGGCCCTCCTGAGCCCCCCGCCCGCCCCGATCGGGCGGGCGCGCTCGCCGATCCGACCCTGGGCTCCGCGTTCCTCCGATGCTCCGGCCCGGTGAGCCGTACGGAGGTGCCGTGCCGCCGACCCGCGTCGCTACGGCCTTTCGGAGGTGCCCGGTTTAGGGTGTCCGTGTGCAACGAGTCGACGATTTCCCAGGAGCCGGACCGGTGGCGACCTCACCCGAATCCGGTGACCAGGGGGAGGCGTCCGCGCATCGGCTCTCCCCGACGGCGACCTCTCCCGTGCAGGTGACGAGCGGCGAGGCCGGCTACCTGGGCGGCAACGTGGCCGATCCGGTGTGGCAGTCGTGGCGCGACGAGCTCGCCAAGGTCGGCGGTCCGTCGCCCCTGCTCCACTTCGTGGACTCGCCCCGGACGCGCATCGAGCTCTCGACCACGCACCCCGGCGGGCTGCCCCCGTTCATCTCGGGCAAGACGACGCTCCTCTCCTCGCTCATCCGCGACGAGCTCGCCCTGCGCACCGCGAAGAACGCCGCGGGTGCGATCACCGACAAGGGGATCGAGCTGCGCTCGGTCCGCGGCATCGAGGGCGTCCACCTCGCCATCGGCCTCGCCCAGTGGCGCGCCGGCGACACGGAGTTCACCGCACCCGTGCTCCTGCGCCCGCTCGCCATCCGCCGCTACGGCCGCGACTTCGAGCTCAAGCTCAAGGGCCAGCCCTACTTCAATCCGCAGCTCGCGCGCGCCCTCAAGCAGCAGTTCGGCATCACGATCGACCCCGAGCAGTTCGTCGAGCTGGCCGTGCAGAACGGCGTCTTCAAGCCGCAGCCGGTCATCGACCAGCTGCGCGGCCTGACCTCGCACCTGCCGTGGTTCGCCGTGCACCCGCGCCTCGTGGTCTCGAGCTTCGCCGACGTGGCGGGCGACATGCTCCGCGACGCCCGGATGCTCGAGCACCCGGTCCTCGACGCCGTCGCCGGGAACCCGGCCGCCAAGCGGGCGCTGCAGCAGTCGCAGAAGGTGGCGTCGATCATCCCGCAGGACGAGCGTCCTCCGGCGACCGACAACCTCCTCCTCGACGCGGACGCCGAGCAGGAGCAGGTGATCGCGAACATCGCGGCCGGCAACTCGCTCGTCGTGAAGACCCTTCCCGGCACGGGCGGCACCCAGACCATCGTCAACGCGATCGGCGCCCTGGCCGCCCAGCACAAGCGCGTGCTGGTCGTCAGCGCCCGCCGGTCGAGCCTCGACAGCATCCACCAGCGCCTGCTATCGGCGGGCCTGGGCGGCATCGCGGTCGGGCCCCGCACGCTCCGCCGCGACCTCATCCAGTCGATCGGCCGCAACGAGAAGGCCGCGCGCCCCTCCGTCAGCGAGATCGACGACGCCCTGCTCCGGCTGCGGAAGGTGCTGCTCGACTACCGCGGCGCGCTCTCCCGGCGCGACGAGAGCTTCGGCGTCTCGGCGCTGCAGGCCCTCGAGGAGCTCGCCCGCCTCTCGCAGCTGCGGACGCCCCCATCGACCGCCGCCCGCCTCGACCGCCGCTCCGTCACCGCTCTCGCGCACAGCCGCCCCGAGGCGACCCGGATGCTGATCGAGTCGGCGCGCCTGGGCGAGTTCCGCTACGGCCCGGGCGACTCGCCCTGGTACGGGGCCCAGTTCGACTCCACCGCCGACGCCGAGATCGCCCACGAGCTGGCCAAGCGCCTGCACCTGCGCGACCTGCCGCGCCTGCTCGACCGCGCCCAGGACGTCATCGGCCAGACGCGGATGCGCCCGTTCGAGTCGGTCGCCGAGCTCGGCATCTACCTGCGCCTGCTGCAAGACGTCCGCGAGACGCTGGACAAGTTCCAGCCGGCCGTCTTCGACCGCTCGATCCAGGACCTCATCGTCGCCACCTCGCCGCGCCGCGAGGCCGCCGAGATGTCGTCCACCAACCGCCGGCGCCTGAAGAAGCTCGCCCGCGAGTACCTGCGTCCCGGCGCGCACGTCACCGACCTCAACGCGGCGCTCCGCCGGGTGCAGCAGCAGCGGACGCTGTGGCAGCGCTACGCGGTCGCCGGCACGATCCCCGAGGTCCCGGTCGGCGTCGCCGACGTGCAGGTGGCCTACCAGCAGGTGACCGACCAGCTGAGCCGTCTCGACGAGCCGCTCGGCCGACGCGGGACGAACCTGCAGCTCGCCTCGCTCCCTCTCGCCGAGCTGGCCTCGATGGTGTCCGGCCTCGCCGAGGACAGCGAGGTGCTGGCCAACCTCCAGGAGCGGACGACCCTCCTCGCCACCCTCCGCGACTGGGGCCTGGACCCGCTGCTCACCGACCTCTCGCGCCGCCACGTGCCGGCCGAGCTGGTCGCGGGCGAGCTGGACCTGGCCTGGTGGCGCTCGGCGCTCGAGATCATGCTGACCGACGAGCGTGCGCTGCTCGGCGGCAACACGAGCGTGCTCGACCGGCTCGAGGCCGACTTCAAGCTCGTCGACGAGGCGCACGCCGCCTCGAGCGCCGAGCTGCTGGCCTGGAAGCTCTCCGAGACCTGGAAGATCGGGCTCGTCGACTGGCCGCAGGAGCGCGACGCGCTGCGCGCGCTGCTGCGCACCGAGGCGGCGACGACCCCTCAGGAGCTGCAGAAGGCCGCTCCGCACCTCTCGCGCGTGCTCGCTCCGGCCTGGCTCGCCTCGCCGTACGAGGTGCACCGCATCGGCACCGAGACGACCTTCGACGCGGTGTTCCTCGTCGACGCCGGGGCGACCACGCTGGCCGAGAACGTCGGAGCGATCCGCCGGGCCAAGCAGGTCGTCGCGTTCGGCGACCCGGTCACGCAGACCCCCACTCCCTTCGGCCTGCGCGTCGACGAGACGCCGGAGTTCGGCTCCACCGCCTCGCGGACCGACGTGGAGGCGCTGCACGCCCAGTCGGCGCTCGCCCGACTCGGCGAGCTGCTCAACACCGTCACGCTCACCCGCAGCTACCGCGCGGGCGGCGAGGACCTGGCCGAGCTGGTCAACCGCCGCTTCTACGGCGGCCGCATCGACTCGCTGCCCTGGGCCGGCTCGTTCCTCGGACACGACTCGCTCCGCTTCCACTACATCGCGAGCGGGCACGGCATGCCCGAGAACGACTCCGGAGCCGTCGAGTCCGTCGACGCCGAGGTCGCGAAGGTGGTCGAGCTGGTGCTCGAGCACGCGGTGATCCGTCCGCGCGAGTCGCTGATGGTCATCACCGCGAGTCCTCGCCACGCCGTGCGGGTGCAGCAGGCGGTGCTGACGGCCTTCGCCAAGCGCACCGATCTGAGCGACTTCATCCTCGGCGACCGACCCGAGCCCTTCGCCGTCGTGACGCTGGAGCAGTCGGTCGCGCAGAGCCGCGACCGCGTCATCTTCTCGATCGGCTACGGCCGGACGCCCCACGGCCGCCTGCTGTCGAACTTCGGCGCTCTCGCGGAGCCGGGCGGAGAGCGCCTGCTGGCGGTCGGGATGACCCGTGCCCGCCGCTCGATGGACATCGTCTCGTGCTTCCGCCCGGGCGACATCGACGAGTCGCGCATGCGCTACGGCATGGTCGCGCTCGCGCAGGTGCTGCAGGAGGCGGAGGACCGCGTCCAGCCGAGCGACCGCGACGACTACTCGGAGCCGATGCTGGTGGATCTCGCCGCGCGCCTCGAGCGCCGCGGAATCCGGGTCAACATCGGGCACAAGGGCAAGCTGGCGCTCGTCGCCGCGCACGGGACCCGTGCTGTGGTGGTCGAGACCGACCGCGACGTGAGCACGCAGAGCCTGCGCGTGTCGCTGCGCCTGCGTCCGGAGCTGCTGCGCCGGCTGGGCTGGCACTACCTGCGGGTGCACAACTTCGAGCTGTTCGCCGACCCCGAGGCCGTGGCCGCGCGGGTGGCCGGGCTGATCGGTGCGACCGCGGGGGAGGAGCAGACCCCTGCTCCCGCCGCCGGCGAGGCTCCTGCTGCTCCTGCCGTTCCTGCTGCCGCCGCCGCTCCGGCGTCGGGGGAGACGCAGCCCGTCGAGCCGCTGCCCCGCGACTGATCGTGGCGCCGTATCCCGACGCCCCCGCGGGTGCCGACCGCCCGTTGCGGCGCACCCGCGGCGGTCGGCGGGCGACGCTCCCCGCGAAGCCGGGCACCGATCCGTCCCCGCACGACGCTCCGATCGCCGACCCCTCCGCGCCGCCCGCGCGCCCCGACACCGGCCCGAACGACGCGCGCCTGCGCCAGGACGTCCCCCCGCACTACTGACGTCAGCCGGACCGGTCGGTGATCCGCGAGTCGGCGCTCGACCCGTCGACGACCTCGGACCTCACCCCGCCGCGCCCCGCCTCGACGAGCGAACGCGTCACGCCGCTGTCCGGCGACCGCTCACGTCGGACCCGGCGACGGTGACCGGCTGCTTCCCGTCCGGTGCCTGCGGACGATCGCGTCCGTCCGGTGCCTAGCTGATCGACCGCTTTCCGCCTCATGCCCGGCGATGTCCGATGAAGGCGTGGACACAGGAACGATCAGTCCCCGCCGGAGACGCTGAAGGCCCCGATAGGCGACCTACCGAGGGTGCAGGTGTCGTCCGAAACGCGTGCCAGCGTTTCGAACGCACTGTTCGCACACCGCTCCACGGAACGCTCTCCATCGGGAAGCCGACCGCGGTCTTCTTCCGCCTCCGGCGGAAGAAGACAGAGCGACTCAGTCGACGTGCTTGCCGGAGTTCGCGGTGGTTGCGGTGCCGTTGTTGGCGAGCAGATCGCGGATGTCGGCGAGGAGCTCGAGCTCGGTGGGGGCCTTGTCCTCCGCGGCGGGGGCGTCGGCGGCCTTCTTGGCGAACGCGGCGTTCTTGAGGTGGTTGATCGGCAGGACGAACGCGAAGTAGAGGACGAAGGCGACGATCACGAACTGGATCAGGGCCGAGACGACCGAGCCGTAGGCGATGACGGTCGGGTCCTCGCCGTTCTCTCCCGGTCGGATGGGCCAGACCAGGGCCTCGAGGGAGGAGGCGTCGAAGATCACGCCGATGAGCGGGTTGAAGATCCCCGTCACGATCGCGTTGACGATGGTCGTGAAAGCGGCGCCGATGACCACGGCGACAGCCAGGTCGATGACGTTGCCGCGGAGGATGAACTCCTTGAAGCCGTTGATCATGATCGTTCCGTTTCTGCCGTGAGCGGTGGGTGGCGGGTCAGCTCCCGGAGGAGGAACCCGAGGAGGAGGACCCGGAGGAGCCCGAGGACGACGAGGAGGAGGACGATCCGGAGCCCGAGGACCCCGAGCCGGACGAGGAGCCGCCCGAGCCCGATGAACCCGAGGATCCGGAGGAGGAGCCGCCCGATCCCGAGGAGCCCGACGACGAGTCGGATGAGCCGGAGCCGGATGCGCCCGAGCCGGACGATCCGGCACCCGAGGAGGAGGAGCCGCCCTCGCTCGACTTCCCGCCGGAGCGGGAGTCGGTGCGGTAGAAGCCCGAGCCGTTGAAGGTCACGCCGACCGCGCTGAACACCTTGCGCAGCGCCCCCTGGCAGCTCGGGCACTCGGTGAGCGTGTCGTCGGTGAACTTCTGCTGGATGTCGAAGGCGTTGCCGCACTGCGTGCAGCGGTAGGAGTAGGTGGGCACAGGGGGCTCCTCGGAGGCGGGTGGGGGAGAAGGAGGACGGGGTCAGTGGCGCAGGTCGACGATGCCGGAGGGAGTGACGACTCCGTCGACGGCCTGGTCGTGGACCTCGCTGGGCACCCGGTCGACGAGCTCGCTGTCGAAGACGACGGCGTAGACCGGCGGGCACTTCTCCATCGAGCCGAGGGTCTTGTCGAAGTAGCCGCGCCCCCAGCCCATCCGCATCCCCTGCCGGTCGACGGTGGCGGCCGGGACGACGATGAGGTCGACGTCGTTGATCGCGATGGGGCCGAGCAGCTGCCCGACGGGCTCGGGCATGCCGAACAGGCCCTGGGTCTCGGTGTGGCCGTCGCCGACCGCCCAGTCGAGCAGGCCGTCCTGGCGCGAGACGGGGAAGAGGACGCGGATGCCGTGGCTCTCGGCCCAGCCCAGGAACGGCCGGGTGCTCGGCTCGTCCGGAGCGGAGAGGTAGCACGCGAGGGAGCGGGCCCCCACGCGGGTGGCGAGCTCGATCAGGTGGGCGGTGATCTGCTCCGCGGCCTGGTCGCGAGCGGTCGAGGTCTGCGTGCGGCGGCGCTCGCGCAGCTCGGCGCGCAGCGCCCGCTTCTCGTGCGTGATGTCGGCTGGCATGCGCTCAGTCTAGAACCGGGCCCCGCGCCGGCCTCCGCGCGGACGCCCCTGAGGGACGCTCGTCCCGGACCGCCCCGGAACGGGGTCCGGCGCCTTCCGTCGCCGGTCCTGGCGCGAAACTCCCGCGACTTCCCCCGCCGCTAGGATGGCGCCCCATGGGCACTCGAATCCGCAAAGCAGTCATCCCCGCCGCAGGTCTCGGCACCCGCTTCCTGCCGGCGACGAAGGCCATCCCCAAGGAGATGCTGCCGGTCGTCGACAAGCCGGCGATCCAGTACGTGGTCGAGGAGGCGGCGGACGCCGGCCTCCAGGACGTGCTCGTGATCATCGGGCGCAACAAGAACGCGCTCGCCAACCACTTCGACTCGGTGCCCGAGCTCGAGCAGAACCTGTCCCAGAAGAAGGACGACAAGAAGCTCGAGCACGTCAAGTACGCCAGCGACCTCGCCGACGTGCACTTCGTCCGTCAGGGCGAGCCGAAGGGCCTCGGCCACGCGGTCTCCCGTGCGCAACGCCACGTCGGCGACGAGCCCTTCGCCGTGCTCCTCGGCGACGACCTGATCGACGCCCGCTACCCGCTGCTCTCCCGTATGATCGACGTCGCCGAGCAGCGCGACACCACGGTGGTCGCGCTGCTCGAGGTCGACCCCGACCAGATCCACCTCTACGGCTGCGCGGCGGTCGAGGCGACCGACGAGGACGATGTGGTGCGGATCACCGGCCTGGTCGAGAAGCCCTCCAAGGAGGACGCCCCCTCGAACCTCGCGATCATCGGCCGCTACGTGCTGAAGCCCGACGTGTTCGGCGTGCTCGAGCACACCGCTCCGGGCAAGGGCGGCGAGATCCAGCTGACCGACGCGCTGGAGCGCATGGCCCAGGATCCGGCCGAGTTCGGCGGCGTCTACGGCGTCGTGTTCCGCGGCCGCCGCTACGACACCGGCGACAAGCTCGACTACATCAAGGCCATCGTGCAGCTCGCCTCCGACCGCGACGACCTCGGCAAGGACCTCAAGCCCTGGTTGAAGGACTTCGTCGCCGGCCTCTGAGCCCCGGCGAGCGCGCCTCCGGAACGGACGGGACCCCCTGCTGAGGCGGGGGATCCCGTCCGTTCCTCCGTTCCCCGAGAGCACGGAACGCCGCGGAGTCCAGTCCCCCTCCCGCAGTGCGGTGGAGCAGTAGGGTCGCATCATGCCGCTCCCGATCCCGACGCTCACCGAGGGTCGTGTCACCGTCCGCCCCATCCGCGTGCGCGACGCCCGCCCTCTCGAGCGGGAGCTGATCGCGAACCGGTCGTGGCTGCGCCAGTGGGAGGCGTCCGACCCCCGGGGAGGCGCCGCGTTCGACGTGCGCGCCAGCATCCGCTCGCTGCAGCAGAACGCGCGGGCCGGCGGCGGAGTGCCGTTCCTCATCGACTGGGACGGCGAGCTCGCCGGGCAGCTCAACATCTCGAACATCGGGTACGGCTCGCTCTCCTCCGGGTCGATCGGCTACTGGGTGTCCGAGCGCTACGCCGGGCGGGGGATCACTCCGATCGCCGTGGCCCTCGCGGCCGACCACGCCTTCCTCGACCTGGGGCTGCACCGGATCGAGATCTGCATCCGCCCGGAGAACCGGCCGAGCCTGCGCGTGGTCGAGAAGCTCGGCTTCCGCTACGAGGGCCTGCGGCGGCGCTTCATCCACATCAACGGCGACTGGCGCGACCACTTCTGCTTCGCCCTCGTGGCGGAGGAGGTGCCCCGCGGCGTGCTCCGCCGCTACCTCGACGGGCAGGTCCCGTCGGAGGTCGGCGTGCCGACCGACGCGGATCTCCGCGCCTCGCGCCGCTCGGGTCTCTCCGGACCCTCCGACGGCGCCGGTGTCCCTCCGACGGGGCCCCGACTGATCCGCGATCCGCACGGACACACCTACCCGTAATGACGGACGGGAGTGCCCGGTGCTCCTAGCGTTGTCCGCATGAGTAGCGACTGGCTGGGCGGGGGCGTCGTCTGGGCGATCGCCGCCGTTCTGTGGGTCGCCTACCTGATCCCCACGTGGATGCGCAGGCGGTCGTACAACGCGACCGAGCGCAACGCGGTGAGGCTGCAGCAGACGCTGCGGATCCTCGCCGAGACCGCGGAAGTGCCCGAGCACGTGCGTGCGGAGGCGACAGCCCGCGAGGTGGCGCTGCAGCAGCGCCGGCTCCGGGTGACCGAGACACGACGACGAGCCGAAGAGAAGGCACAGGCGATGGAGCTGGCACAGGCGGAGAAGGCGGCGCGCGACGCGCTGCGACGGGCGACCGCGAGCGCACGGCGGAGCACGCGGTCAGGGCCCTCGGTCCTGCGCTGGCGCCAGGGCGCCGCGCTGGCCGTGCTGGTCGGGGCGGTCGCCGCGCTGGTCGGGCTCGTGATGCTGCCCTTCGGCGGCACGGGTGCGGTGCCGCTCGTCGGCCTGCTCCTCGCCGTCGCGGGGCTCGGCACGCTGATCCTGCTGGCTCCGGGTCGCCGGCGCGCGGCCGCTCCGGCCGCAACAGCGACGACGGCCGCCGCGACCGAGCGCCGGCGCGCCGAGGTCTTCGAGGCCGAGCTCGCCGAGGAGGCGGCGGACGACGCCTCCGAGGAGCTCGCCGAGGACCGTGCGAGCTGGACGCCGCAGCCGCTCCCCAAGCCGCTCTACCTCTCCCGGGGCACGGTCGCCGCCTCCGCGATGGCGTCGATCGACGCCGTGGAGCGCCTGCGCACCGCCGCGGCGGAAGCGGAGCTCGCCCAGCGCGCCGCCGCGACCGCTCCCGAGGTGGCGCCGCTGCGCGTCCCGCGTGCTGCCGCTCCCGCTCCCGAGGCGCCGCGTCCCTCCTCCCGCTTCGCCGCGATGGGCGTCGTGGACGGCGTCGACGCGATCGACCTCGACCAGGCGCTGCAGCGCCGCCGCGGGGCCTGACCCGAGTGCGAGGCGCCTGCTCGTCCGTGCTAGTGTGGACGAGTTGTTCGGGCCGGTGACGGCTCGGAAGGCACGGGTCCGTGGCGCAGTTGGTAGCGCGCTTCGTTCGCAATGAAGAGGTCAGGGGTTCGAATCCCCTCGGATCCACCACCACGGAAGGCCCGCTCGAGAGAGCGGGCCTTTCGTGTTCTCCCGGCGGCCGGATCGGGAACCTCGCCTGTTCGGCGGGTCGACCGCCTCGCGGCCTCGACGCGCTCGTCGGCGGAGGAGTGGTCCGTTGGATCGGCTTCGGTACTAGGCGTCTCCGCCGATCCTGGCTCGACCGCCGAGGACGGCGACTCCCGTCGAGACTCCGGCGACTGCGACCATCGCGACGATGCCCAGTGCCCGGAGCACGAACGCCTTGTGCTCCGAATCCTTGAGTGCTTCGTCGTCGATCGCTTCTTTGAACAGCCGAAGGACCGAGTAGCGGTCCGCCGCGCTCAGGGTGTCACGATCCAGTTCGCGGTTCAGGACGGCGCGGTACTCGGCGAAGGCCCTGTGAACCTTCTTCTGACTCTTCCAGTTGGCTCGAACGGCTGAACTCGCCTGATCTCGCACTTCACTGAACGAGTCGAGGACGAGATTCTTGAAATCCGGGAACTGCTCGACGACCTTCAGGGCGAGCTCCTCGCTCATGTTCGGCAGCTCGGATGCGAACGCTATGAACTTCTCTTTCGACAGATTCCTCCAAGAGTCGATACCGATCCTCTGCTTGAGATCGTCCTCGTTCGAGTAGTCCATGCTGATCCCTCTTCCCTCCACGGCGACGGCCGATCATCGCTTCAGAGTATCGAGGAGGAGCCGTCGGTCCACGTGCTCTCCGGGCGGGAGAGCGCGCGGGCCGGTCGTGCAGGTCCTGACGATCGGGCGCCCGAAGCTGTGGGCCGCCCGCCTCCGTGCGTCCTCCGTGTCCCCCATCCGGGCCGCGCCGGACGGGAGCCGTTCTCCTCCGGTCCGTCGGGGGATCCGCGGCGACGTACGCTCGCCCCTCGTGCTCTCGCAGCACGCGAGGCACTCGAACGATGGACGACCAGGGGACGGGACGACATGGGGACCACAGCACACAGGGCACGGCGGAGAGCGGCAGGGGTCGGCGCGGGGGCGATCGCGCTCCTGGCGGGGCTCCTGGCGGCACCGCCGGCGCAGGCGTCCGGGACGCAGACGCTGCTCGCGCTCGGCGACTCGATCACGCGCGCGGCGACGACCTGCGGGGTGAACCGCGACTGCGTCGAGAACTCCTGGGCGACGGGATCGGCGCCCGCGGTCGACTCGATCGCGAGCCGGATGGCGGCGGCGGATCCGCGGACGGCGGTCCGCGCGGTGAACTACGCGAAGTCGGGTGCGGTCATCAGCGGAGTCGAGTCGCGGATCGACGCCGCGGTCGCGGCCGGGGAGGAGCCGGACGTGGTCACGCTGCTGATCGGCGGCAACGACCTCTGCTCGCTGAGCCTCTCGCCCGACTCCCGCGACGGCTACGCGATGACGCCCGCGGCCTCCTTCGCCGCGTCGGCGACCCGGATCCTGCGCTCGATCGGCGAGGAGTGGCCGGAGGCGACGGTGCTCGTCGGCTCGGTCCCGGACATCGAGTCGGAGTGGGAGGCCGTGAAGCCGACGCCGGGCGCCGCGATCTGGGCCTGGGGCGGGGTCTGCCGGACCCAGCGCGGAGTCGACGCCACGACCGGAGCCCCGCTGACCGGCTCGGCCTACACCGCCTCGCTCGCGGCGGCGGAGGACCGGGAGGCCGCCTTCAACGAGGCACTGGAATCGGCCTGCGCGTCCGCCGCGAACGACTGCGTCTGGGACGGCGGTGCCCTCACGGCGGCTCCGATCTCGCTCGACCAGCTCTCGACGGACGTCGACTACTTCCACCCGAACGTCGCCGGCCAGGCGATGATCGCGGAGGAGCTGTGGACGGCCTGGGGCCTCGGCGACGAACCGGCTCCGAACCCGACCCCGACTCCCACGTCGGCGCCCACCGCGGCTCCTGCTCCGGCACCCACGGGCTCGCCCGCGCCGTCGCGCGACACGACGGCTCCGAAGACCGTCATCACCGCGCCGACGAGCGGATCGACGGTGCGCGGCTCTGTCACCCTGGTCGCCACCGCCAAGGACGACGTCGGCACGACGAAGCTGAGCTTCTGGAGCGGAGCCACGCGGCTGGGCGACGCGACGAGGGCGTCGGACGGCACGTGGCGCCTGACTGTCTCGGCCTCCTCCTACCCGGCCGGGCGGTACGCGATCGTCGCGCACGCCTACGACGCCGCAGGGAACCTCGGGCGGAGCTCTTCGATCACCCTCAAGCGCTGAGCGGCTGAGGGGGCCGTCCGTCACCGGCCCCCTCAGCCCCGCGCGACGAGCAGCACGTCGGGACGATCCCAGTTCTCGACGGTCTGCAGCACCCAGAAGATCCCGAAGAGGGCCAGCGCGACGGCCTCGCCGAGCAGGAGCCACTGCTCGCCGAGAAGTTCCGCTCCCCGCCCCGTGAGAAGCAGGAGCACCAGCGCCGCATCGACCGCGGCGATCAGCACCGCGAGAACGGCGTAGCAGCGGGAGTAGAAGCGCGGCGTCCCCGGCCCGCTCGCTCCCTCCTCGCGCACCGCGACGGCGTGCAGACCCGCGGTGACGGCGATGAGGAGGAAGAAGACGCCGGCGGCGGCGTAGTGGCCGAGCCGCAGGAACGACGGGAGCGTGCTCCAGGCCGCCAGAGCGATCAGGAGGGCGGCGGCGATCGCGGTGCGGACGAGCGCCCAGCGGTCGAGGACCCGGTCGAGGGCGAGCAGGATCACGGAGGCGACGAGGACGGCCGCGGCCGTGACCAGGTAGGCGGGCAGGGAGGCGGCGACCTCACCCGCGGCCGTCGCGGGAAGGCACGACGCCCCTCCCGCCGGGCACACCGCTCCCTGGAGGCGCTGCAGCTCCTCCGAGGCGAGGGGCACCGGCACGATCGCGATGACCGGCGCCGTCATGCCCGCCAGCAGCAGGAGGAAGCGCCGCACGCTCCTGCCGGCGAGGACGACCAGCGCGACGCCGACCGCGAAGAGCGCCCCGGTGAAGAGGGAGCGGACCGGGGTGTAGTACGAGGCGCTGATCGAGCGCAGCGGGCCTCCGACGACGAGCTGGTGGACGAGGCCGGCCGTGAGGAGCACCACGGCCGCCACCAGGGAGAGGCGGACGTAGCGGTAGGTGCGGAGGGAGGAGACGGCACCGCCCCCGCCCAGCGCGTCGCCGCGGGCCACCCGGCTACTCCGCGCGCAGGCCGGAGGAGGCGAGGGCGAAGTCGACGTCGATGCGGATGGCGACGCGGAGGGGGTTCGGGCGCGGGGTGCGGTAGCGCTGGGAGTAGAGCTCGACGGCGTGCTGTACGGCGTCCGGCTCCTCCTCGATCGTCGCCGGACCGCCCAGGCTCAGCCACCGGATGCCGTCGACCTGCCCGACCGTCGCGGTGCCGCCCCGCCGGACGTTGAGCACCTTCTGGCTCTCGCGAGAGGTGATGACGCGGACGACGCCGTCCTCGTAGGTGAAGCCCACGGCGACCACGTGCAGGCGGCCCTGGCGGCCGGGGGTGGAGAGGGTGGCCAGGTGGCGCTCGGTGACGAAGGCGAGGCCGTCGGCGCTCAGGATGCTCATCCCGCGAGCGTAGCCGGAGGCGCCGACGCGCTCCTGGGGGCGGACCGCCGGTCAGTCCTCGAGGATCAGCGCCTCGCCCTGGCCGCCTCCGCCGCAGAGCGCGGCGACGCCGAGCCCGCCGCCCCGGCGACGGAGGGCCAGCGCCAGGTGCAGGGCCAGCCGTGCTCCGGAGGCGCCCACCGGGTGGCCGAGCGCGATCGCCCCGCCGTCGAGGTTGACCGTCTCGGGCTCGACGCCGAGATCGTCCGCCGACTGGAGGACGACGGAGGCGAACGCCTCGTTGATCTCGATCAGGTCCAGGTCGGACACCGCTGCACCGCGGCGGCCGAGCGCCTGGAGGATCGCCGCCGACGGCTGCGAGTGGAGGGAGTTGTCCGGTCCGGCGACCTGCCCGTGCTCGGCGACGGTCGCGAGCCAGGGCAGTCCCCGCTCGCGGGCCCAGCCGCGGGACACGACGACCAGCGCGGCGGCACCGTCGGTGATCGGTGACGAGCTGCCCGCGGTGATCGTGCCCTCGGCTGAGAACGCGGGGGCCAGCCGGGCGAGCGTCTCGACCGTGCTGTCCTCCCGGATCCCGTCGTCGGCGGACACGACGAGGTCCGGTCCGCGCCGCTGCGGCACCGCGACCGGCACGATCTCCTCGGCGAGCACGCCGGTGGACCGTGCCGCGGCGGCCCGCTGGTGCGAGAGCGCGGCGAAGGCGTCCTGGCGCTCGCGGCGGATGCCCCGTGCGGCGTTGCCGTCGTCGGTCACCCTCCCCATCAGGCGGCGGTCGAACGGATCGAGCAGGCCGTCGTGAAGGAGTGCGTCCTCGAGCGGACGCGGACCGACACCCAGGCCCGAGCGGGATCCGAGCAGGAGGTGCGGCGCGTTGGTCATCGACTCCTGCCCTCCGGCGACGACCACCTGCGCCTCGCCGAGCCGGATCATCCGCGCCGCGTCGATCACCGCGGTGAGACCCGACAGGCAGAGCTTGTTGATCGTGACCGCCGGGACGTCCCAGCCCAGGCCCGCGAGGACCGCGGCCTGCCGGGCGGGGCCCTGACCGGCTCCGGCCTGGATCACCTGGCCGAGCACGACCGCGTCGACGTCGGCCGCGGAGGCGCCCGAGCGCTCGAGAGCCCCTCGGATGGCAGCGGCGCCGAGCTCGACGCCCGAGAGCGGCGCGAAGGCCCCGGAGAAGCGGGCGAACGGGGTGCGGGCGCCCCCCAGGATCACGGGGGTGGTGTCGTCAGTGGACACGGGGACTCCTTCTCGACGGTGACAGCGGGGGAAGCGGTGGGGAGACGGATGCCGGATGCCGGCCCGGGTCAGGGAACGAGCAGGATCTTCCCGCGGACGTGGCCGTCCTCGCTGAGCCGATGCGCCTCGGCGGCCTGCTCGAGCGGGAGGCGCGGACCGGTCGCGACCGCGAAGCGCCCCTCGCTCGCCAGCCGGGCGGCGAGCGGCACGCCCTCGCGGCGGAGGCGCTGCTCCTTTTCGGTCAGCGGCACGGGACTGCCGCCGCTCCACGCCCGGATGCCCAGCTCTGCCGCACGAGGGCCGGCGACCACCGTTCCGACGTGCTGCGGATCCGCCACCAGCGCGAGCGAGGCGGCGAGCGCCTCGTCCGTCCCGGCCGCGTCGAGCACGCGGTCGACGCCCTCGGGCGCTGCGGCGCGCAGCCGCTCGAGCAGCCCGGGCCCGTAGGCGACCGGCACCGCTCCGAGCGCGCGCAGCGCCTCGTGGTTCGCCGGGCTCGCCGTGGCGATCACCCGGGCTCCGCGGTCGACGGCGAACTGGATCGCCGCCCGTCCTACCGCGCCGGCGCCCGCGTGGACCACGAACGTCGATCCCTCCGCGACGCCGAGCGAGACCACCGCCTGGTAGGCGGTGGAGACCGGGATGCCGAGCGCGGCCGCCTCCTCGAAGCCGAGTCCGTCGGGGAGCGGATCGAGGGAGTCGGGGGAGACCGCGACGGCGGTCGCGTAGGTGCCGGTGGCGCCGCTGACGATCACCCGGTCTCCGACGCTCCAACCGGTCACGCCCGGACCGACGGCGGAGACCACGCCGGAGCCGTCCGACCCGAGCCTCCGCGGACCGTCGAACGGCGGGCTCGGGCGCAGGCCGGAGCGCACCTTCCACTCGATCGGGTTCACGCCGGCCGCGCGGACGGCGACCACCACGGTGCCGGGCCCCGCCTCGGGCTCCGGCGCCTCGACGGCCTCGAGCACCTCGGGCCCGCCGATCCGCTCGTACTGCACGATCCTCGCCATGTCGTCCTCCTCCTCGCGGGCCACCGCCCGCTCCGGTCGCCTCAGTCCAGCAGACTCTCGCGCACCTGGCGGCGCAGCACCTTGCCGATCAGCGAGGTCGGCAGCTCGTCCACCGGGACGATCCGCTTGGGCACCTTGTAGGGCGTCAGGTGCAGCCGGCAGAAGTCGCGCAGCGCCTCCGGATCCACGGCCGTCCCGGCCCGCAGGACCACGGCCGCCGCGACGCTCTCGCCGCCGTCCTCGCGGGGGAGCCCGACGACGGCCGCGCGCGTCAAGTCCGGGTGCGACTCCAGCACTCCCTCGACCTCGGAGGGGGAGACGTTGAAGCCGCCGGTGATGATGAGCTCCTTGGCCCGGTCGACGATCGTCACGAAGCCGTCGGCCGAGACGGTCGCGATGTCGCCCGTGCGCAGCCAGCCGCCGGGGAGGAGGGCCTCGGCCGTCTCCTCCGGCCGCTTCCAGTACCCCTGGAACACCTGCGGCCCCCGGAGCAGGAGCTCGCCGGACTCGCCCGGGCCGCGGTCGACCGACGGATCGGCGGGGTCGACGAGGCGGATCGTCGTGCTGGGGAACGGCACGCCCACGGTGCCGGGCCGGCGGGTCGGGCCGACCGGGTTCCCGAGGGCGACCGGCGAGCTCTCGGTCATGCCGTAGCCCTCGACCAGGAGTCCCCGGCTCGCGCGCTCCCAGCGGTCGACCGTCGCGACCGGCAGGCTCATCGCTCCCGAGATCGCGAAGCGGATGCCGCGCAGGTCGAGCTCGTGGCGCTCGGAGGCGCGGGCCAGCGCGTCGTACACGGGCGGCACCGCGGGGAGGAAGGTGGGCGGCGACGACTTCGCGGCCGCCTTCACGAGGCCGACGTCGAAGGTCGGGAACAGCACGACCTTCGCGCCGATGCTGATCGCGAAGGTCAGGCACAGCGTCAGGCCGTAGGCGTGGAACAGGGGGAGCACCGCGTAGAACGTCTCGTCGCCCTCGCGCAGGCCCGGCACCCAGGCGCGGCCCTGCAGGGCGTTCGCGCGGAGGTTCGCGTGGGAGAGGATCGCGCCCTTGGGCGTCCCGGTGGTGCCGCTCGTGTACTGCAGCAGGGCCGTGTCGCCGAGGACCGGGCGGGGGTGCGAGCGCGCGATGCGGCGGTTCTTCAGCAGCGACGCGAAGGGCACCAGGGAGCGGCTGCGGGGGGTCGCGGTCAGCTTCTCGCGCGACCGGCGCACCGACGGCAGGGGGAGCCGCAGCGCCAGGCGCTTGCCGAGCGGGAAGGAGCGGGTGAGGTCGACGGAGACGACGCGCTCGATGCCCAGGTCGGCGGGCATGGTCGCGACGACGTCGGCGATCTTGTCCCACACGACCGCGAACCGGGCGCCGTGGTCCTCGAACTGCCGCCGCAGCTCGCGCGGCGTGTAGAGCGGGTTGTGCTCGACCACGATCGCTCCGAGGCGGAGAGCGGCGTAGAACGCCACCACGTGCTCCGGGCAGTTCGGGAGCACCAGCGCGACGCGGTCGCCGGCGCGCACGCCGAGGCGCCGCAGGCCCTCCGCCGCGCGCGCGACCTGCTCGCCGAGCTCGGCGTAGCTGGTCTCGGCGCCGAAGAACTCGAGGGCGGTGCCGCGGCGGTACCGCGCGATCGAGTCCTCGAGCAGGTCGACGAGGGTCTGGGTGGGAGGGTCGATCTCGGCGGGCACGCCCTCCGCGTAGGAGGTCAGCCACGGCTTCGTCGCCAGGTTCGAGGATCCGGAGGTCACGGGCCGAGTATCGGGCACCCGCCTCCGCACTTCCTCCGAGGCGCGCGGAGGGGGTGCCGCGCCGGGCGCGGGAGCGGCAGGCTGGCGGCATGAGCGCAGCCATCGACCTCCTCCGCGACGCCTTCGGCCGGGTGCACGAGAACGTGCACGCCGTCCTGGACGACAGCACCCCCGATCAGCTCGCGTTCCGCGCGGACGCCCGCTCGAACTCGCCCGCCTGGCTCGTCTGGCATCTCGTCCGGGTGCAGGACGACCACCTCGCCCCGCTCGCCGGCCACGAGCAGGTGTGGACGGCCGACGGCTTCCACGGCCGGTCCGGCCTGCCCTTCGGGCCCGACGAGACCGGCTACGGGCAGGAGCCGGCCGAGGTGGCGGCGCTCGCCGCGGTGCCGGCAGCGCTGCTCGCGGAGTACGCCGACGCCGTGCACCGGCAGACGCTCGCCCTCCTCGACACGCTCGGCGACGAGGACCTCGAGCGCGTCGTCGACGAGCAGTGGGATCCGCCGGTGACCCTCGGGGTGCGGCTGGTCTCGGTGATCGACGACGACACGCAGCACGTCGGCCAGGCCGCGTATGCGAAGGGTCTCGCCGAGCGCTCGGCGCGCTGAGCCCGGCCTCTACGCTGGCGGGATGCGCGCGCTCCGGACCCTGCCCGCGAGCGCGGTCCTCGCCCTCGCCACCGCGCTGACCCTCGTCGGCTCCTGGATCCCCTCCTACTGGAACGACGAGGCCGCGACCCTCCGCCTGGCGCGGCTCCCGGTGGGGGAGCTCCTCGCCTTCGTGCAGGAGAAGGACGCGGTGCACCTGGTCTACGGCCTGATGATCCACGGCTGGATCGCGATCGCCGGGGAGTCGGAGCTCGCGGTGCGGGCGCCATCCGCTCTCGCCACGGGAGCGGCGGCGGCGGGCGTCGTCGTCCTGCTGCGATCGTTCGACCGGCCCCGGGCGGCACTCCTCGCCGCCGCGGTGCTCGTGCTGCTCCCGCGGTCCTCGTTCTCGGGGACCGAGGCGCGATCCTCCGCTCTGGCCACCGCGCTCGTGGTGGGAGCGGCGGTCCTCGTCGTGCGGGCGGCCCGCTCCGGAGGAGCCCTGCGCTGGATCGCGTTCGCGGCCGTCGCGGGTCTGGCGGACGCGGTGTTCCTCTACTCCGTGCTGGTGCTGCCGGCTCTCGTCGCGCTCGCCGCGGCCGCGGCGCCCCGGGGTGCCGTGCGGGCTCTCCCGGCGAGCGCCCTCTCGGCACTGGGCGCCGTGCCGGTGCTGCTCCTCGCCGCCGGGCAGAGCGGCCAGGTCGGCTGGCTCCGCTCGCAGCCCGTGACCGCGTTCACCGTCATGGTCGAGCCGTTCTTCGGGTCCGCGTGGTGGCTGGCCGGGATCGCCGTCGCGCTCCTCGCGGTCGCCGCGGTGCGGGGCGGCCTGCGCGGGCCGCTCCTGCCGGCCCTCGTCCTCTGGATCGTGCTGCCGACGGCGGTGCTGGTGCTCGGGACCCTCCTCGTCGAGCCGATGTTCACCCCCCGCTACCTCGCGTCGAGCACGCCGGCCCTCGCGGTCCTCCTCGGCCTCGCGCTCGACTCGTTCAGGGCCCGGACGGGCGTCGCCCTCCTCGCCCTGATCGCGGTGGCCGCCGTGCCGGTCCTGGTGCAGATGCGCACGGTCACCGGGAAGCCGGCCGGGCAGGATCTCCGCGGTCTGGCGGCCGCCGTCGAGGAGCGGGCCCGTCCGGGCGACGCCGTCCTCCTCGGCTCCTCCGGGACGGTCTCGCTCCGGCCCCGCCTGGCGCTCGCCGCCTACCCGGAGGCGTTCGCGGGCGTGGACGATGTCGCCCTCGCCGCTCCGTACGGGACGACGGGCACGTATTCGGACGTCCTGCTGGAGGGCGAGGCGCTGCACGCCGCGCTCGCCGGGGAGGACCGGGTCTGGCAGGCGCTGCCGGAGGGCGAGGCGGACACGGTGCTCGCCGAGGCGGGGTTCGTCGCGCGCGAGCGGATCCGGGTGCCGACGACGGTGCTGACGCTGTGGGAGCGCCCGGAGGGCCGCTGATCCGGAGCGCTCGGGGCGTCGCAGCCCCGGAGTGGAGAGACGCCGGAGTGCCCGGAGCCCCGCCGACGGGGAGCCGCTACCCTTGTCCCCGGCGCCGTCGCAGAGCGGTGGCGTCCGCGGAGCGAGGACCGCGCCACCGAGAGGACCCGAACGTGACGTTGCCCGAGACCACCACCACCGCCATCGCGAAGCGGAAGGGGCGCGACGTCGCCCCCGAGATCGCGCGCTCCTGGCTGCTGGTGAACGCCACCCGCACCGACACGTTCGACGCCGCGCACGCGTCCCGCGCCGACCAGATCGTCCTCGACATCGAGGACGCGGTCGACCCCAAGGCGAAGCCCGACGCGCGGACCGACGTCGCGGAGTGGCTGACCGGCGAGAAGCGCGCCTGGGTCCGCATCAACGACCACTCCACCCCGTTCTGGTCCGACGACGTCGACGCGCTGAAGGGCCTGCCCGGCCTCGCCGGCGTCATGCTCGCCAAGACCGAGGCCGCTGAGCACGTCACCGAGACCTTCGATCGCCTCGGCGGCTCCACCCCGGTGCTCGCCCTGGTCGAGTCCGCCCTCGGCATCGAGGAGGCGGTCTCGATCGCCCGCGCCCGCGGCACCTTCCGCCTCGCGTTCGGCAGCGGCGACTACCGCCGCGACACCGGCACCAGCGCCGACGACCTCGCGATGGCCTACCCGCGCTCGCGCCTGGTCGTCGCCTCGCGCATCGGCGACCTGCCCGGCCCGATCGACGGCCCGACCGTCTCGAACAGCCACCCCGTGCTGCGCGAGCAGTCCGCGCTCACGGTCTCGCTCGGCCTCACCGGGAAGCTCTGCCTCGACACCGAGCAGCTCGCCGTGATCAACGAGGTCATCAGCCCGACGCCGTCCGACGTCGCCTGGGCCCGCGACTTCCTCGACGACTTCGAGGCCCGCGGCCGCGTCATCCGCGACGGCAGCGACCTGCCCCGGCTGGGCCGCGCAAAGAAGATCGACAAGCTGGCCACGGCGTTCGGCGTCAACCCGCTGTGATCCGTCGCGGGGAGCGCGCCACCGCGGCACACTGAGGGAGCCGCGGAGACCCTCCCGCGCAGGACGGAGACTCCGATGGGCGCGGTCAGCACCTTCCTCTGGTTCGACGACGGCGCGGGGGAGGCGGCGCGCTTCTACACGGAGCTGGTGCCGAACTCGCGGATCACCGGAAGCCAGGTGCTGCCGGAGGGCGCCCCGTCGCCCGGCGAGGTGCTGTCGGTGACGTTCGAGCTCGACGGGCAGCGGTTCCAGGCGATCAACGCCGGGCCGCGGTTCCCGTTCACCGAGGCCGTCTCGATCGTCGTGACCGTCGGCGACCAGTCCGAGCTCGACCGGCTGTGGGACGCCCTGATCGCGGACGGCGGCGAGGAGAGCCGGTGCGGCTGGCTCCGCGACCGCTGGGGGCTGTCCTGGCAGATCGTGCCGGAGGCCCTCCCGCGTCTGCTCGGAGGCGCCGACCCCGAGGCGTCCGCGCGCGCTCTGCAGGCGATGCTCGCGATGAGCCGCCTCGACATCGCGGAGCTGGAGCGGGCCCATGCCGGCGCGTGACTCCGCCCGCCCGCGCCGCTCGACCTCGCTGCGGCGCGCGTACCTCCGCGACTACCGCTACGCCTACGGCTCGCGCTTCGTGCACCTGCGGGAGGGCTGGGACGTGTCGCGGTACGCGTCCGGCGACGGCGCTCCGGTGCTGCTCATCCCCGGGATCTACGAGACGTGGCAGTTCCTCCGGCCCATCGCCGAGAGGCTGCACGCGGCGGGCCATCCGATCCACGTGCTGCCAGCGCTCGGCTACAACACGCGGCCGATCGTCGCGTCGGCCGGACTCGGCCAGGACTACCTGCGCGAGCACGATCTGCGCGGAGTCGTCGTCGTCGCGCACAGCAAGGGCGGCCTGATCGGCAAGCACATGATGGTCGTCGACGACCGCGAGGACGGGCGGATCGAGCGGATGATCGCCGTCTCGACCCCGTTCAACGGCTCGTCGCTCGCACGGATCGCCCCGGCGCGGGCGCTCCGGGAGTTCGCGCCCCACCGCCCGCTGATCCGCACCCTGCTGGCCGAGCGCGAGGCCGACGCGCGCATCACGTCGATCTACGGGATGCGCGACCAGTACATCCCCGGAGGGAGCCGCCTCGCCGGGGCGCACGAGAACATCGCGGTCTCGGTGGTCGGCCACTTCGCGCTGCTCTCGAGCCCGAAGGTGCTCGACCTCATCGCGGCCCGGGTCTGAGGCCGGACCGGATCCGCTGGGCTCGCCGCCCGCGTGAGGCGCCTGCCGTGCGGCGCGACCTCGACCGGAGGACGGCCGCCTCAGCGACGGGCCGAGCCGCCCGCCGCGCTCAGGACCAGGGAGTGAGCAGCACGAGCGGGATCTGCCGCTCGGTCTTCGTCTGGTACTCGGCGTAGTCCGGCCACGCGGCGACCGCGCGCTCCCACCAGGCCGCGCGCAGATCGCCCTCGAGCACGCTCGCGGCGTAGTCCTTCTTCACGGGCCCGTCCTGCAGCTCGACGTGCGGCTCCTTGAGCATGTTGCCGTACCAGACGGGGTGCTCGGGCGCGCCGCCCTTGGACGCGACGACCACGTACTCGCCCTCGTGCTCGACGCGCATCAGCGCGGTCTTGCGGAGCTTCCCGCTCTTCGAGCCGACGGTGGTCAGGACGATGATGGGGCGGCCGCGGAGGAGGTTCCCCTCGGCTCCGCCGGTCCGCTCGTAGAGCTCCGCCTGCTCGCGGGCCCACTCGGACGTGCTGGGTTCGTACTCTCCGGTCAGCGGCATGCCTCCGATCGTACGGCCGCGGCGGCCCCGGTGGCCGACCCGTGTGCAGGAGGATGGAGCGGTGTTCTCCGCAGACCCGTTCGACCGAGCCCGTATCGCCCTCCTGCGCGACGACCTGATCCGCGCCCGCTACGGCGTGGACGCCGTGCGGGGGCTCTGGGGCGACGAAGCGGCCGAGGCGCTGCACCGCGGCGACCGGGTCCCCGCCCGCCGCGCCCTCGAGCGCAGCGGCGACCACGACGCGCTGGCCACCCTCGCCCGCCTGTTCCTCCTGGCCGATCCCGTCTCGGCCGACGACGCGGACGAGGCGTTCGGCGCTCTCGCGCTGGAGGGGGCGGTGGAGCTCGGCCTGGTGCGCGTCGAGGCCGGAGCCGTCGTCACCGCGGCCCTCGACCTGCGCCCCTACGACGTGGTCGACCAGCGCGGCGCTGCCTCCTGGTGGATCGCCTCCGACCTCGGGGAGCTCGCCCTCGGCCGCGCGCTCGACGAGGACCACGTGCTCGGCGTCGGCGGCGCGAGCCTCACGCTGACCGGCCTGATGATCCAGCGGCCCGTCGGCCGCGTGCTCGACCTGGGGACCGGCTGCGGGATCCAGGCGCTGCACGCCTCCCGCCACGCCGAGCAGGTGGTCGCCACCGACATCTCCGAGCGCGCGCTCGCGCTCGCCTCTTTCACCGCGGCGCTCAACGGGATCGAGAACATCGAGTTCCGCCTCGGCAGCCTCTACGAGCCGGTCGCGGGGGAGCGCTTCGACCACATCGTCACGAACCCGCCGTTCGTCATCACGCCGCGAGTCGAGGGCGTCCCCTCCTACGAGTACCGCGACGGCGGGCTGGAGGGCGACGAGATCGTGCGCCGCGTGATCCTCGGAGCAGCCGAGCACCTGGTGCCCGGCGGTGTCGCGCAGCTCCTGGGGAACTGGGAGTACCGGGAGGGCGCGGACGCCTTCGACCGGATCGCGGACTGGCTCGCCGACGCCCGCAGCCCGCTGGAGCAGGCGCTCGAGGCGGGGCCCGAGGGGCTCGACGCCTGGATGGGCGGGACCGCCTCTCCTCTGGACGTCTGGGTCGTGGAGCGCGAGCGTCAGGATCCGGCGGTCTACGCCGAGACCTGGATCCGGGACGGCGGCACGACTCGCGGCCCCGCGTTCGACGCGCTGGTCGACGCCTGGCTGACCGACTTCGAGCGGCGCGGGGTGACCGGCGTCGGCTTCGGCTACGTCACGCTCCGCCTGCCCGAGCAGCCCCGCCCGCCGATCCGCCGCCTCGAGCGGATCACCACGCCGGTCGCGACCGCGGGCCTGGGCGGCCACCTCGCCGCCTGCCTCGACGCGGCCGAGGCCCTCGCGTCGATCGACGATCGCGCTCTGGCGGGTCTCGCCCTGGTCGTCGCCGGAGACGTCACGGAGGAGCGGCACTACTGGCCGGGCAACGACGATCCGACGGTGCTGCGGCTGCGCCAGGGCGGCGGGTTCGCCCGGGTCGAGGAGGTCGAAACGGCGCTCGCCGCCGTGGTCGGCGCCTGCGACGGCGAGCTCTCGGTGGCGGCGATCGCGGCGGCGGTCGCCTCGCTCCTCCAGGTCGAGGAGGAGGCGGTGTCCGACTCGGTGCTGCCGCGGGTGCGCGAGCTGGTGGCGACGGGGCTGCTGCGGCTGCCCCAGGGGGAACGCGGCTAGAAGAGGGTGGCGGAGTCCTCGACGGGGGGCGCGGCGGCCGCGGCGGGCGCGGCGGCGGCCGTCGGCCATCCGGGTCCGGCGTCGACGGGCTGCCGGCGCTGGTAGGCGGTCGCGGCGCTCCGGGCGCGGACGTCGGCGGCCTCGTTCATCCGGTGGTTGGCGTGCCCCTTCACCCACTCGAAGGTGACGGCCCGGCCCTGCAGCTCCTCGTCGAGCGCCTTGATGATCTCGACGTTCATCACCGGCTTGCCGTCGGCCTTGCGCCAGCCCTTCCGCTTCCAGCCCGGCAGCCACTCGGTGCAGGCCTTGATGGCGTACTGGCTGTCGCAGAGGATGTGCAGCGGCTCCTCCTCCTGCGCGGTCGCGCGCAGCAGCTCGAGCACCGCGGTGAGCTCGCCGATGTTGTTCGTGCCGTGCGACCAGCCGCCCGCGGCCCAGCGCTCGTCGTCGACGTACCAGGCCCAGCCGGCGGGGCCGGGGTTGCCCAGTGCGGACCCGTCTGCGGCGGCGATGATGCTCACGTGCGTCTCTCCTCGTGCTCTCGGTGCTCGCGCCGGTGCGGCGCCCTCCGAGGGTAGTCGGCGGGCGGGGCGGTCCGCGGCGCGCGGCGCGGAGTCAGGCGGAGGAGGAGCGGCGCGCGATCGTCACGCGCGTCGAGTACGGCATCGCGACGGTCCCGCTCCCGCCCGACTCCTCGTCCACCACGGCGTCGACCGCCGCGAGGACCGCGGCGCGCTCCTCCTCGGGCATCGCGATGACGGAGCTGCGGGACGCGAACATGTCCCGCACCCCGGCTCGGTCCAGCTCGAAGGACCACTCGAAGGCCGCGAACGCCACCCGCTCGAGAGCGGAGCCGAGCGGCGGCCGGAGCGTCTCGAAGCGCTCGGCGGTGGAGGCTCCGGCGACCTCGCCGAGCCGGCGCACCCAGGGGATCGACTCGTCGCGGATGTTCCACACCAGCGCGAGCACGCCCTCCGGCACCAGGACGCGGGCGACTTCGGCTCCCGCGCGCTCGGCGTCGACCCAGTGCCACGACTGCGCGGCGGTGACGAGCTCCGCGGAGGCGTCCGCGGCGGGGATCGCCTCGGCCGTCCCCTCCTCGGGGCGGACCCCCGGCAGATTCGAGGCGAGACGCGCGAGCATCTCCGCGTCGGGCTCGACCGCGGTCACGTCGAGGCCGCGGGACGCGAGCGACGCGGTGAACTTGCCCGTTCCCGCGCCGAGGTCCACGGCGCGCAGCCGATCGGAGGCGTCGGCTCCCGCCGCGCGGGCCCGCTCCGGGACGAAGGCGCCCGCCACCCGCGCGGGGGCGTGCCCCACGATCCAGTCGACGGCGTCGTCGGGGTAGCCGGGCCGCCCGCGGTCGTAGGCGTCGACCGCGCTGCCGAAGGAGCGTCCGAGGCCGCTCATCGCTTCTCCGCCGCTCGCGCGAGCACGTCCACCGCGTAGCCGTAGCCGGCGATGCCCGCGCCGACGATCACGGCGATCGCGACGTCCGAGAGGTAGGAGTGCTGCCGGAACGGCTCACGCCGGTGCACGTTGCTCACGTGCACCTCGACCATCGGCAGCTCGGTCGCGAGGACGGCGTCGCGGATCGCGATCGACGTGTGCGTGTACGCCCCGGCGTTGAGCACCACTCCCGAGACGGAGCCGCGAGCCGCGTGCAGCCGGTCGACGATCGCGCCCTCCGAGCTGCTCTGGAAGGTCTCGACCGTGAAGCCGTGCCGCTCGGCCGCCTCCGCCGCCAGCGCCTCGGCGTCGGCGAGGGTGTCCGAGCCGTAGAGCTCGGGCTCGCGGGTGCCGAGCAGGTTCAGGTTCGGGCCGTTGAGGACGAGGATCGGCAGCTTCACGCTCCGACCCTAGCGCCGGCCGTCCCCGCGAGCGGGAGCGGCGGCAGCGCCGCGCGCAGGAGGATCAGCTCGCGCGCATGGGCGTCCAGATGCCGGTCCTCCTCGGTCCGCAGCTCGAGAGGCGGGACCGGCTCGGCCGCCCCGTCGGCGCCCCGCACCACGAAGACGCTCCGGCACCGCGTGGTCAGCTCCAGCTCGCCGGTCCGCGGGTCCCCGGAGCGCACGTGCACCGCCAGGTGCATGCTCCGGGCGCTCGTGTGGATGAGGCGCGCCTCCACCTCGACGAGATGCCCGATGCGCACCGGACGGTAGAAGTGGATCCCCCCGGAGTAGACGGCCACAGAGTCGCGGCCGGTCCAGCGCTGCGCGACCGCGTCGGCCGCCTCGTCGATCCAGCGCATCACGATCCCGCCGTGGGCGTTGCCGCCCCAGTTGACGTCTCCCGGTGCCGCGAGGAAGCGGAACACGATCCGCGGACCGGTGCCCTCCTCGGTGTACTCCTGGGCGCGCATCACGTCGTGCAGCCTCCGGCGGCCCTCGATGCGCGCGGCGGCGCCCTCGGCGAGGGACAGGTCCTCGATCGAGCGGGGCCGCCACTCCGGGACCGACCGCGGCCTCTTCTCGTCGTCGACGGCCACGAACACGAGGAGGCAGTGCGTGGCGTCCTCGTAGAGGCCGGTCCGCGGATCCGCCTGCGCGACCTGCACCAGCACGTGCATGCTCGTGCGCCCGGTGTGGATGACGCGGGCGGTCGCCTCGATCAGGTTGCCGACCGAGATGGGCCGGGTGAAGTGGACGTTGCCGACGTACGCCGTCACGCAGTAGCCGCCGCTCCAGCCCACGGCGCAGGCGTAGCCGGCCTTGTCGATCCACTCGAGGACGCGGCCGGCCTGGGCACTGCGGCCGTCGGCGGTGGCGTCCTGCGGGGCGGCGAGGAAGCGGAGCGTGATGCGGTCGGTCATGGTGCCCGTCGTCGTGGGAGCGGAAGGGGGGAGTGGACCCGCGGGGGTGCGAGGAAAGGGGGATGATCCGCCCGCGGGCCACAGGGGTGTCCGGCAGGAGCCGGCTCGGTCAGGGGGATCAGGCCGCCAGCGGCAGCTTCTCGGCGAGGAGCCGGAGCCGCAGGGCCTGGAGCTCGGCGGACAGCTCGGGCGGCAGCCGGTCGCCGAACCGCGTGAAGAACTCCTCCGTGAGCGCGCACTCCTCCAGCCACGCCTCGACCGGGACGGAGAACAGCTCCTCCTTCTGGGCCGCGGAGAGCCGGAGCCCGTGCGTGTCGATCGCGACCGGCAGGTCGCCGAGGGGGCTCCGCCGCGCCTCCGCCAGCCCCTCCAGGCGGCGGACGAGCCACTGCAGCACCCGCGCGTTCTCGCCGAAGCCGGGCCAGAGGAACTCGCCGTCCGCGTCCTTCCGGAACCAGTTGACCTGGAACACGGCCGGCGCCGCATCGCCGAGCTCGGCGCCGATCGCGAGCCAGTGCGCGAAGTAGTCGGCCATGTTGTAGCCGCAGAAGGGGAGCATCGCGAACGGATCGCGGCGCAGCTCCCCGACCGTGCCCTCCGCGGCCGCGGTCTTCTCGGAGGCGACGGTCGCACCCAGGAAGACGCCGTGCTGCCACGAGGTGGCCTGCGTGACCAGCGGGACGTTGCTCGCCCGTCGGCCCCCGAAGACGATCGCGTCCAGCGGCACGCCCTCGTGGGCGTCCCAGTCGGCGGAGAGCGACGGGCACTGCGCGGCCGGCGCGGTGAAGCGGGAGTTGGGGTGCGCGGCAGGCGTGCCGGACGCCGGCGTCCACGGGTGCCCGAGCCAGTCGGTCAGCCGCTCCGGGACCTCGTCGGTCAGGCCCTCCCACCACACGTCGCCGTCCTCGCGGAGCGCGACGTTGGTGAAGATCGTGTTGCCCCAGAGCGTCTGCACGGCGTTCGGGTTCGAGGTCTCCCCGGTGCCGGGAGCGACGCCGAAGAAGCCCGTCTCGGGGTTCATCGCCCAGAGGCGTCCATCCTCCCCGCGGCGCATCCAGGTGATGTCGTCGCCCAGCGTCTCGACCCGCCAGCCGGGGATCGCGGGCTGCATCATCGCGAGGTTGGTCTTGCCGCACGCGCTCGGGAAGGCGGCGGCGACGTGGTAGCGCCGTCCCTCGGGCGAGACGATGCGGATCAGCAGCATGTGCTCGGCGAGCCAGCCCTCCTCGCGCCCCATCGCCGAGGCGATGCGCAGGGCGAAGCACTTCTTCGCCAGCAGGGCGTTGCCGCCGTAGCCGGAGCCGTACGAGACGATCTCGCGCGTCTCCGGGAACTGGGTGATGTACTTCACGGGGCTGCACGGCCAGGCGACGTCCTCGCGGGAGACGCCGTCCGCGTCGCGGAGGGGCAGCCCCACGGTGTGCACGCCGCGGACGAACGGGGTCTCCTCGGTGAAGGCGGCGAGCGGCTCGGAGCCCACGCGCGCCATGATCCGCAGGTTCAGCACCGCGTAGGCCGAGTCGGTGACCTGGACGCCCAGCTGCGAGAGCGGACCGCCGACGGGCCCCATCGAGAACGGGACGACGTACATCGTCCGTCCGCGCATCGCTCCGTCGAGGAGGGGAGCGAGCTCGGCCCTCATCGCGGCGGGCTCGCGCCAGTTGTTGGTCGGTCCCGCGTCGGCCTCGTCGGTCGTGCAGATGAAGGTGCGGTCCTCGACCCGGGCGACGTCGTCCGGGTCGGTGCGGGCCAGGAACGAGCCGGGCCGCCACTCCGGATTGAGCGGGAGGAGCGTGCCGGAGGCGACGAGCCGCTCGGTCAGGCGGTACCACTCCGCGGGGGAGCCGACGCTCCACTCGATCGCGTCGGGCTTGAGGATCGCGGCGGTCTCGCGCACCCAGCGGCGGAGGGCGAGGGGCGCCGGCGGCACGACGGGCGCGGGGACGGACGTCGGCGCGGTCATGGTGCTCGGCTCGAGTCGGACGGTGTTGCTGTAGATGCTCATGCTGGCTCCGCTTTCGGTGGTCGTCGTCGACGGGGGTGGGGAGTCGCCGGCCGCAGCCGGGAAGAGGCCGGCCGGGCCGGGAGGGGCGCTCAGTGGCGCCTGAAGCCAGGATGGAGGAGGATCGGGAGGTATTCCCGGCGCTCAGGCGGTCAAGAAACCACCTTTTTGCGCTTCCGTCACAACCGATCGCTGGAGCTCGCCGTGACCGATCCCTCGACGCCCGCCCCGGGCTCCGACGCCGTGCTGCTCGGGCAGCGCCTGCGCCACTTCCGCACCCGGCGCGGACTGACCCTCGGGCAGCTCGCCGAGCGCGTCGACGTGTCGGGGAGCCAGCTCTCGCTGATCGAGACGGGGCGCCGCGAGCCGCGCCTCTCCCTCCTGCAGCGCCTCGCGGCCGCGCTCGGCGTCGAGCTGGCGGCGCTGCTCTCGGACGAGCCGCCGAGCGAGCGGGCCGCGCTCGAGATCGAGCTGGCGCGCGTGCAGAAGGGGTCGCTGTACCGCTCGCTCGGCCTGCCCGAGTTCAAGGTCAACAAGGGGCTGAGCACGCCCGTGCTGGAGGCGTTCCTCGGCGTCTACCGCGAGCTCGCCCGTCGCCGGAGCGAGGCGAGTGCCACACCGGAGGAGGCGCGCCGGGCCAACACCGCCCAGCGGCTCCAGCTGCGCGAGCGCAGCTCCTACCTGCCCGAGATCGAGGAGGTGGCGGGCGAGATGCTCCGGACCGTCGGGCACCGCGGAGGAGCACTGACCCACAGCTCCGTCTCGAAGATGGCCCGGCACCTCGGCTTCGAGATCATCCACGTCGGCGACCTGCCGCACTCCGCCCGCTCGGTGATCGACCTCGCGAACGGCAGGATCTACCTCCCGCCCGCCTCGATCCCCGGGGGGCACGGCCTGCGGGCGCTGGCGCTGCAGGCGATGGCGCACCGCCTCCTCGGGCACGAGCGGCCGGTGACCTACGCCGACTTCCTCCGCCAGCGCCTCGAGATCAACTACTTCGCCGCCGCGTGCCTGATGCCGCTGGAGCCGGCGGTCGCGTTCCTCCAGGAGGCGAAGCGCGAGCGGGACATCTCGGTGGAGGACTTCCGCGACGGCTTCGGCGTCACCCACGAGGCCGCCGCCCTGCGCTTCACGAACCTGCTCACCTCGCACCTCGACATCCGGATGCACTTCCTGCGGGTGCTGGGAGACGGCTCGATCCAGAAGGCCTACGAGAACGACGGGCTGCCGCTGCCGACCGACGTCACCGGGGCCGTCGAGGGCCAGGTCGTCTGCCGCTACTGGTCGGCGCGCTCCGCGTTCACCCGGACCAACCGGACGACGGAGTACTACCAGTACGTCGACACTCCGGCGGGCACCTTCTGGTCGGCGTCGCAGACCGGCACGACCGCCACCGAGGAGTTCTCGATCACCGTGGGCGTCCCGTTCGCCGAGGCCCGCTTCTTCCGAGGCCGCGACACCGACCGCCGCGAGCTCTCCCGCTGCCCCGACGAGTCCTGCTGCCGGCGCGCCCCGTCGGAGCTCGCCGCGCGCTGGGACGGCAACGCCTGGCCGAGCGCGCGCCTGCACGCGCACGTGCTCGCGCCGCTGCCGTCGGGGACCTTCCCCGGCATCGACGACGCCGAGGTCTACGAGTTCCTCGACGCGCACGCTCGCGAGTCCTGACCGCTCCCGCGAGACGCCGCTCCGGTGCGCCTGGGTCGGCGTGCCGCGTACCCGAGCGCGCCCGCGGAAGGGCGGGAGTCGTCAGTCCGAGATGAGGGCGCGGGCCGTTCCCTCGTCGAGGATGAGGTCGGTGATGAGGCCGGCCGCCAGGGCGCCGCGCAGGCCCGGCAGCTTCGAGGCGCCCGACACGACGCAGATCCGGCGCGACGCGCGGCGCACCGTGGAGAGGTCCGGACCGCTTGCACGTTCGTTCATGGGGATGTCGTCCCAGCTGCCGTCGGACCGGTAGAACACCGTCGCGACGTCGCCGACGACCCCGGAGCCGCTGAGCGAGGTGAAGTCGCTCGGCTCCAGGTAGCCGCCGATGTAGACCTTCGAGGGGACCGCCGCGAACGGCGACCCGAGCCCGAACAGCGCCACGTCCATCCGCTGCTGCAGCTCCAGGACCCGTCGGGTGGAGCGCTCGCGCCACACCGCCTGCTTGGTGGTCGGGTCGTCGAAGAACGCCGGCACCGGGAACTGCTGGACCTTCGCCGCGTAGGCGTCACCGAAGCGGCGGAGGATCTCGCTCGAGTAGTTGATGCCCGTGGTCTCGGTGTTGCCGGCGCCGTTCAGCTGCACGATCTGCGTGTTGTGCGTCTCCTTGGCGATCAGGTGGCGGCTGATCGCGCTCATCGTGGAGCCCCAGGCGATGCCGACGATCATGTTCGAGTCGATGAACTGCCCGAGGATCCTCGCTGCGGACAGGGCGACCCGCTCGAGCCGGTCGATCTCGCTGGTGTGGTCCGGCACCGGCACGATGTGCGCCGTGATGTCGAAGTGGGACCGCACCTCGGCCGAGAGGGCGCTCGCCCGGTCGAGGGGGGAGCGGATCTGGATGTCGACCAGGCCGGTCGCGCGGGCGTGCGAGAGCAGGCGCGAGACGGAGGAGCGCGACGTGTGCAGCTCGTGCGCGATCGCGTCCATCGTCAGATCCTGCATGTAGTACAGCTGGGCCGCACGCAGCGCGTCCCGCGTCTTGTCGGGATGGGTCGCGTGGGTCGTCTCGTCGAGTTCGACGACCGGTCTCACCGGGGTCATAGCGCTCCCTGCACGGATTTCCACCCGTCTTGACCGGATGTGTTGTCGGGTCAAGGATGGCTGTATTCCTCCGCGAAATCAATCGGTCATCTCCCCGGTGCACGCTGGTGCGGAGGCCTCGACGACACCCCTACGACACGAAGGCGAGTACGAAGTGGCACAGTCCGACGGAACTCCCGGAAACTCCGCTCTGCGCGAGAGCGTCGCTGCTCTCCGCGACAACCCCCGCGCCACGGTCCTGGTCATCGGCGGTGGCATCAACGGCATCGGGACCTTCCGCGAGCTCGCGCTCAACGGCGTCGACGTCGCCCTCGTCGAGCGCGGCGACTACGTCTCCGGTGCCTCGAGCGCCTCGAGCCACATGATCCACGGCGGCATCCGCTACCTCGAGAACGGCGAGTTCCGACTCGTCAACGAGGGCGTGCACGAGCGCAACGGCCTGCTGAAGATCGCTCCCCATTACGTGAAGCCGCTGCAGACGACGATCCCGATCTACTCGACGTTCTCGGGCATCCTCGCGGCTCCGCTGCGCTTCCTGACCCACAAGTCGGGCAAGCCGCAGGAGCGCGGTGCGCTGCTGATCAAGGTCGGCCTCACGATGTACGACTTCTTCTCCCGCGACGGCGGCACGGTCCCGCGCCACCAGTTCCACGGGCGCAAGCGCTCGCTGAACGAGCTCCCCAAGCTCGACCCGAAGATCAAGTACACCGCCACCTACTTCGACGCCTCCGTGCACGAGCCCGAGCGCCTCGCGCTCGACGTGCTCCACGACGCGCTGATCGGCGGCAGGAAGGCCCGCGCGGCCAACTACGTCGAGGCCGTCGGCGCCGACGAGAAGGGCGTCGTCCTCCGCGACCGCGAGTCCGGCGAGGAGTTCACCTTCGCGGCGGACGTCGTCGTCAACGTCTCCGGACCGTGGACCGACTTCACCAACACGGCCCTCGGCACGTCCACGAAATTCATGGGCGGCACCAAGGGCTCGCACATCGTGCTCGACAACCCCGAGCTGGTCGAGGCCTGCGAGGGTCGCGAGATGTTCTTCGAGCACAGCGACGGACGCATCGTCCTCATCTACCCGCTCAAGGGCCGCGTGATGGTCGGCACGACCGACATCGACGCCGACCCCACGAAGCCGGCGGTGTGCACGGAGGAGGAGATCGACTACTTCTTCGAGCTCGTCAACCACGTCTTCCCGGCCATCCGCGTGGACCGCTCGCAGATCGTCTTCAAGTTCTCCGGCATCCGCCCGCTGCCCCGCCACGACGACGAGGCCCCGGGCTTCGTCTCCCGCGACTACCGCATCGAGCCCTCGACGCTCCCCGGCAACGGCTCGCCCGTGCTCAGCCTGGTCGGCGGCAAGTGGACGACGTTCCGCGCCCTGTCGGAGCACCTCTCGAACGAGGTCTTCAAGCGGATCGGCGTGACCCGTCGCGTCTCCACCGTGAAGACCCCCATCGGAGGCGGCAAGGGCTTCCCGCGCACCGACGCGTCCCGCGCGCAGTGGATCAGCCAGCACCGCTCCGGGCTCTCCTCGGCCCGCACGGGCCAGCTGCTCGAGCGCTACGGCACCCGCGCGCAGGAGGTCATCGAGGCCCTGGCCGACGGACACGACGAGGCGCTCGACTTCGACAAGGACTTCACCACCGGTGAGATCCGCTACCTCGCCCAGCGCGAGAGCGTGGTGCACCTCATCGACCTGGTGATGCGCCGCACCAACCACGCCTTCACGGGCGGCCTGAGCCGCGAGCTCCTCGAGGAGCTCGCCGAGCACACGGGCGCCGTGCTGGGCTGGGACGACGCCGCCCGCGCGTCGGAGGTCGACGCGACCATCGCGCACCTCAAGGAGTACAACGGCGTCGACGTCGGGGGCACCTCGGTGCAGACCCCGACGGCCGTGCCCGCCTCCTGATCGGCGATCAGGCGCGGATCGACGGAAGCCCCGGACCGAGGACCACCTCGACCGGGGCTTCCGTCGTGACAACGCACAAACGTGCACGCGCCGTTCCTTGTCGCTAGGACAGGGCGCCGATAACTTCACACCGTCGGGCATCGAAGCCCGCCGCGGACGCCGGTGCGCGTCCGTCTTACGAAAAGGAAAAGGTCAACGTGGACAATCTCGGAGTGGTCTTCCTCGCCGAAGTCGTGGGAACGGCCATGCTCGTGCTCCTCGGCTGCGGTGTCGTCGCCAACGTCGCGCTCGTGAAGAGCAAGGGTCTCAACGGCGGAACCCTCATGGTCAACATCGGCTGGGGCTTCGCGGTCTTCGCCGGTGTGATCGTCTCGTACAACTCGGGGGCGCACCTCAACCCCGCGGTCACCCTGGGCCTCGTCGCGAGCGGAGCGACCGAGTTCGGATCCGGCGTGCCCGTCGACATCGTCTCGATCCTCGTCTACATCCTCGCTCAGATGATCGGTGCGATCCTCGGTGCCGTCTTCTGCTGGCTCGCCTACAAGCAGCACTTCGACGAGGAGCCCGACGCGGCGAACAAGCTCGGCGTCTTCTCGACCGGCCCGGCGATCCGCTCGTACGGCTGGAACTTCGTCACCGAGGTCATCGGCACCTTCGTCCTCGTCTTCGTCGTCATCGGCTTCGGCGGCGGACGTCAGGGCGACGGCGGTCTGGCCGCGCTCGGCGCGCTGCCCGTCGCCATCCTGGTGATCGCGATCGGCGCCTCCCTCGGCGGCCCGACCGGCTACGCCATCAACCCCGCCCGCGACCTCGGCCCCCGCATCGCGCACGCGCTGCTGCCGATCAAGGGCAAGGGCTCGAGCGACTGGAGCTACGCCTGGGTGCCCGTCGCCGGCCCGATCGTCGGTGGAGTGCTCGCGGGCCTCGCCTCGCTCGTGCTGCTCCCGGTCCTCTAGACCGCCGCGCTTCCTTTCACCCCCGTTACGAAGGAGTAATCATTCATGGCTGACTACGTCATCGCTATCGACCAGGGGACCACGTCGTCCCGCGCGATCATCTTCGACAAGAAGGGATCGATCGTCTCCACCGGCCAGAAGGAGCACGAGCAGATCTTCCCGCGCGCCGGCTGGGTCGAGCACGACCCGATCGAGATCTGGAACAACGTCCGCGAGGTGATCGGCCAGGCTCTCTCCCGCGCCGACCTGACCCGCCACGACATCGCCTCCGTCGGCATCACCAACCAGCGCGAGACCGCTGTCGTCTGGGACAGGACGACCGGCAAGCCCGTCTACAACGCCATCGTCTGGCAGGACACCCGCACCCAGTCGATCGTCGACCGCCTCGCGGGCGACGAGGGCGCTGACCGCTTCAAGTCGATCGTGGGCCTCCCGCTCGCGACCTACTTCTCCGGCACCAAGATCGTCTGGATCCTCGAGAACGTCGAGGGTGCTCGCGAGAAGGCCGAGGCGGGCGACCTGATCTTCGGCACGACGGACACCTGGGTCCTCTGGAACCTGACCGGCGGCATCGACGGCGGCGTCCACAAGACCGACGTCACCAACGCCTCCCGCACCCTGTTCCTCGACCTCGAGACCCTCGAGTGGCGCGACGACATCCTCGAGGCCTTCGGGGTCCCGAAGTCGATGCTCCCCGAGGTCTGCTCCTCCTCCGAGGTCTACGGCCACGTCGAGTCGTCGTCGCTGCTGCGCGAGGTCCCGATCGCCGGCATCCTCGGCGACCAGCAGGCCGCGACCTTCGGCCAGGCGGCGTTCGACCCGGGCGAGGCGAAGAACACCTACGGCACCGGCAACTTCCTGATCTTCAACACGGGCACCGAGATCGTCCACTCGAAGAACGGTCTGCTCACCACCATCGGCTACAAGCTCGGCGACGGCGAGGTGCACTACGCGCTCGAGGGCTCGATCGCGGTCTCCGGCTCGCTGATCCAGTGGCTGCGCGACAACCTGGGCCTCATCGGCTCGGCCCCCGAGGTCGAGGCGCTGGCCGCCACGGTCGAGGACAACGGAGGCGCGTACTTCGTCCCCGCCTTCTCGGGTCTGTTCGCCCCCTACTGGCGCTCCGACGCCCGCGGAGCCCTCGTCGGCCTCACCCGCTACGTCAACAAGGGCCACATCGCCCGCGCCGCGCTCGAGGCGACCGCCTTCCAGACCCGCGAGGTCCTGGACGCGGTCAACGCCGACTCCGGCGTCCCCCTGCAGGAGCTCAAGGTCGACGGCGGCATGATCGCCAACAACCTGCTCATGCAGTTCCAGGCCGACATCCTCGGCGTCCCGGTCGTCCGACCGGTCGTCGCGGAGACCACCGCGCTCGGAGCGGCCTACGCGGCCGGTCTCGCGGTCGGGTTCTGGGAGAACCTCGACGACCTGCGCCAGAACTGGCAGGAGGACTCGCGCTGGACCCCGCAGATGGACCAGGACGAGGCCGCCCGCCAGTACCGCCTCTGGAAGAAGGCCGTCACCAAGACCTTCGACTGGATCGACGAGGACGTGCAGTAGTTTTCTCCGCGGCAGTCCCTGCCTGCCTCGGCGCGGTCGGCTCATCGAGGTGGTCGCGTCTCGGGGAGCGGGTCGCGTCCGGCTAGGGGACGACGCTGACACGCGTCCTCCCCGTTCGCCTTGCGCGACGAGCGGATGGCGTGAGTCCGTTCACGGTGAAGCGCCCTGTCCGACCCTCGGGTCGGGTGGGGCGCTTCGTCGTTCCGACGACGGCGCAACGGGAATCGCAACGGGGTGGTTCGGGGACACCCATGCTGGTCGAGTGGTCGCCGCAGACGGCTCATCGAGACCCGGCAATTCGGACCTGCATGCTGGTCGCGTAGTCGCTGCAGGCGGCTTATCGAGACCCGGACCGGGCGGGGCCTCAGTCCGCCGACAGCCCCAGCTGCGCGTCCAGCGCGTCCAGGGAGTCGATCCGGCGCACGCCCAGCTCGACCGCCTCGGGCGGCAGCTCGCGGCCGTGCTCGGGACCGCCGACGCGGTCGAGCCAGACGCCGCGCAGGCCCGCAGCAGCCGCTCCGACGGCGTCGGTGCCGAGCCGGTCGCCGACGTAGAGGGCCTCCTCCGGAGAGACCCCGAACCGCTCGCAGGCGATCGCGAAGATCCGCGCGTCCGGCTTGGCGACGCCGACGTCGCCGGAGGCGATCACGTGCTCGAAGCGACCGGAGAGGCCCGTGCCCTCGATCTTCCCCCGCTGGAAGTCGAGCACGCCGTTGGTGATGACGCCGAGGCGGACTCCGGCGGCGTCGAGCCGGTCGAGGACGGGCAGCGCGTCGTCGTGGAGGGTCCAGGCGGCGACGTAGTGCTCGAGGTACCCGCGGAACCAGGAGCTCGCCTCCTCGGGAGTCAGCCCGACTCCGGCCTCCGCGGCGAAGTCCGTGGCGCGCGCCCGGCGCTGGCCCTCGTAGTCGAGCTCGCCCGCGAGGTAGCGGTGGTAGTGCTCCTCCTCGAGCAGGTGCCAGCGGCGCTGCACGTCGGCCGGCTCGCCGGCGTAGGCGGCGCCGAGCGAGGCGGCGTACGCGACGATCCCCTCCCGCACAGCGCGGGCATGGGCGAAGAGGGTGTCGTCGAGGTCGAAGAGCGCGAGCCGTAGCACGGCCGCCTCAGCGGACGCGGCGGAGGAGGCCGACGGAGTCGTAGACGGCGGCGAGCGTGCGCTCCGCGGTCTCGGACGCGCGGTCGGCCGCGAGGGAGAGGACCCGGTCGAGCTCGGCCGGGTCGGCGAGCAGCTCCGCGGTCCGCGCTCGGATCGGGTCGAAGGTGGCGGCGACCACCTCGACGAGGCCCTTCTTGAGGTCCCCGTAGCCGCGGCCCGCGTACTCCTGCTCCAGCGACTCGACGGAGCGGTCGGCGAGGACCGAGTAGATCGTCAGCAGGTTCGAGACGCCGGGCTTCGCCGCCCGGTCGAAGCGCACCTCCGACTCGGTGTCCGTCACGGCGCGCATGATCTTCTTCGCGGTCGCCTTCGGCTCGTCGAGCACGCTGAGCAGGCCCGCATCCGACTCCGCCGACTTCGACATCTTGGCGCCCGGGTTCTGCAGGTCGAAGATCTTCGCGGTCTCGCGCACGATGTGGGGCTCCGGCACGGCGAAGGTCTCGCCGAAGCGCGAGTTGAAGCGCGCGGCGAGATCGCGGGTGAGCTCCAGGTGCTGGCGCTGGTCCTCGCCGACCGGCACCGCGTCCGTCTGGTACAGCAGGATGTCGGCCGCCATCAGGATCGGGTAGGTGAACAGGCCCACCGAGGCGGCCTCAGCGCCCTGCTTCGCCGACTTGTCCTTGAACTGCGTCATCCGGCTGGCCTCGCCGAAGCCGGTCAGGGTGTTGAGGACCCAGGCGAGCTCGGCGTGAGCGGGCACGTGGGACTGGATGAAGAGGGTCGAGCGCGCGGGGTCGATGCCCGCGGCGATGTACTGCGCGGCGGTCGCGCGGGTGCGCTCGCGGAGCTGCTGCGGGTCCTGCGGGACCGTGATCGCGTGCAGGTCGACGACGCAGAAGTAGGCGTCGAAGTCCTCCTGCATCGCGACCCACTGGGTCAGCGCGCCGATGTAGTTGCCGAGGTGCAGCGACCCGGAGGAGGGCTGCATGCCGGAGAAGATGACGGGCTTGGCGCCCGGGGTGCTGGGAGTCATAGGTGGCCTCGAGGGGTCGGTTCGCGGGGGAGAGGGTCAGAGCTCGTAGTCGACGACCACGGGGGAGTGGTCGGACCAGCGGGTGTCGTAGGAGGCGGCGCGGTCGACCTCGTAGCTGCGGGCGAGGTCGGCGAGCGCGGGCGTGGCGAGCTGGTAGTCGAGGCGCCAGCCGGTGTCGGTGTCGAAGGCCTGGCCGCGCTGCGACCACCACGTGTACGGCCCGGGCACCTCGCCCGCGAACCGGCGGCCGAGGTCGACCCAGCCCAGTCCGGCACCGGCGTTGTAGTCCGGGTCGCCCTCGGCGCCGACGAAGCGGTCGACGTAGGCGCGCTCCTCCGGGAGGAAGCCGGCCTTCTTGACGTTGCCCTTCCAGTTCTTGATGTCGAGCGTGCGATGGCCGACGTTGAGGTCGCCCATCACCACGGCGAGCTCGCTGTGCGCCTGGATCTCGGGCAGGCGCGCCTCCATCGCGTCGAGGAAGCGGTACTTCTCGACCTGCTTGGGGGTGCCGACCTCGCCGGAGTGGACGTAGGTGGAGACGACGGTGAGCGAGCGGCCGCCGACCTCGTAGTCGGCCTCGAGCCAGCGTCCGGCCGAGTCGAAGTCGTCGGCGCCGAACGTCACGCGGTGGATCGTGGCGCGCCTGCGCGAGGCGAGAGCGACTCCGGCGCGCCCCTTGGCGGTCGCCTCGTCGTGCAGCACGTCCCACTCGTCCCCGAGGAGCCCCGTGAGGTCGTCCGTGGAGGCGCGGACCTCCTGCAGGGCCAGGACGTCGACGTCGCGGGCGGCGAGCCAGTCTCCCATCCCCTTGCGGTAGGCGGCGCGGACGCCGTTCACGTTGACGGAGGCGATGCGGAGGGTGCTGCGAGTCACCGGAGCAGTCTATTCGGAGCCGCGGAGCGGGCCGCCCGGCCGCGCTCGCACCCCGGAACGCGGAAGCCGGCGGCCGCCTCGCGCCACTCCCTCGGAGAGGGGGAGGAGCGCGGAGGCGACCGCCGGCGGGACCGCTCAGGACGGTCGGTCGGAGGGGATCAGGCGGGGACGGCCTGCGCGGTGGCGGGCTCGGGCACCTCGGCGACCACCGGGGCGCGCTTGATGCTCTTCGCGATGATCACGCAGACGGCCGTGACGACCATGCCCACCAGGATGGCGACCAGGTAGAGGATCGGCTGCCCGACGAGCCCGGTGACCCAGACGCCGCCGTGCGGGGCGCGGAGGGTGGAGCCGAAGAGCGCGACGAGCGCACCCGTGACGGCCGAGCCGACCATGGCGGACGGGATCACGCGCAGCGGGTCGACCGCGGCGAACGGGATGGCCCCCTCCGAGATGAAGGACGCGCCCAGCAGGTAGGCGGCCTTGCCGTTCTGGCGCTCGGCGTCGGTGAACAGGCGCTTGCGGAGCGTCGTGGCGAGGGCCAGACCCAGCGGCGGGGTCATGCCGGCGGCCATGACGATCGCCATCACCTTGAACTGCACGGAGTTCGGGTCGCCGTCGGCGGGGACGGAGGCGAGGCCGGTGGTCGCGAAGGCGTAGGCCACCTTGTTGACCGGACCGCCCATGTCGAACGCCATCATGAGGCCGAGGATGATCCCCAGGATGATCAGGTTGCCGCCCGAGAGGCCCGAGAGCCAGGACGACAGGCCCTCGCTCAGTGCGCGGAGCGGCGCTCCGAGCACCACGAACATCAGGAAGCCGGTGATGAAGGTGGCGATCAGGGGGATGATCACGACGGGCATCAGCGACTTGAACGCCGCGGGGAGCTTGATCCGCGAGATGTAGAGGGCCGCGTAGCCGGCGATGAAGCCGGAGGCGAGGCCGCCCAGGAAGCCCGCGCCGACGGTGACCGCGACCGCGCCGCCGAGGAAGCCCGGCGCGATGCCGGGACGGTCGGCGATGCCGAAGGCGATGAAGCCCGAGAGCACCGGCACCAGGAACGCGAAGGTCGCGCTTCCGATGAGGAACATCACTCCGGCCCAGTCGGTGATGTTCGCGACGTTGAAGCCGTCGTCGATGATCTGCTGGGCCGTGAAGTCGACGATGCGGTAGCCGCCGAACAGGAACGACAGCGCGATCAGCAGACCGCCCGCCGCGACGAACGGGATCATGTAGGAGACGCCGGTCATCAGGTTCTGGCGGATGCGCGTGCCGACGCCGACCTTCTTCGGCGCGGCGGGGGCCGCGGCCGGAGTCGAGCGGGCGGGGGCGGACGCGGCGGAGCCGGAGCCGCGGAGGGCCAGAGCGCGGTCGAGGACCTCGTCCGGCTTGGACAGGGCCTCGGCGACGCCCACCTGGAGGATCGGCTTGCCGGCGAAGCGGTCCTTGCCGCGGACCTCGAGGTCGGCGGCGAGGATGACGACGTCCGCGGCGGCGATGTCGGCCGCGGTCATCTCGTCCGAGCCGGCCGCGCCCTGGGTCTCGACGTGGATCGGGTAGCCGCGCTTCTTCGCGGCCTGCTCGAGCGCCTCCGCGGCCATGTAGGTGTGGGCGATGCCCGCGATGCAGCTGGTCACGGCGACGAAGCGCGGGCCGGAGGCGGGGCTCGCGGCGGGCGCGTCCTGCACCTTCGCGACGGCGCGGTCGATGACGTCCGCCGCCTTCGCGAGCGCCTCCGACGTGCCCACCTCGAGGGTGGGCTTCCCGGCGAAGCGCTCCTTGCCGCGGACCTCGAGGTCGGCGGCGAGGATCACGACGTCGGCGTCGGCGATGGTCCGGTCCGACATGGGATCGGACCCCGCGGCGCCCTGGGTCTCGACCTGGATCTCGTACCCCTTCTTCTTCGCGGCCTGCTCGAGGGCCTCGGCCGCCATGTAGGTGTGCGCGATGCCGGCGATGCAGCTCGTGACGGCGACGATCCTCATGAGACGACGACCTCTCGGGCGATGATGTCCGCGACCTCCTGGCCGCTGGCGGCGGCGCGGAGGGAACCGGTGAAGGACTCGTGGATCAGCTTGCGGGCGAGCTGGGCGAGGATCTTGAGGTGCGCCTGGTCGGCGCCGTCCGGAGCCGCGATCAGGAAGATCAGGTCGGCCGGGCCGTCGGGGGCGCCGAAGTCGACGCCCTGCTTCGCGATGCCGACCGCCACGCTGGGCGAGACGACGTGGGAGGAGCGGGCGTGGGGGATCCCGATGCCGCCGGGCATGCCGGTCGCCATCTGCGACTCGCGGTCGCGGACGTCGGCGAGGAAGCCGTCGAGGTCGGTGACGCGGCCGGCGTCGGCGAGCGTCTTCGCGAGCTGCGCGGTGGCCTCGTCCTTCGTGGCGGCGGTGAGGTCGACGATGACCGTCGACGCCTCGGTGAGAGCAGTCATGCGCTCAGTTCTCCAATCGGGAGGGTGGGGTCGGGGTTCTCGACGACGGAGACGTCGTCGAGGCGGAGGGAGTCGGGACCCGGGGCTTCGCTGCCCGGGAGCTGGACGGCGGCGGTACCCCACGCGACTGCTGTCGCGAGGCGCTCCGCCTCCGTGGCGTCGACGGCCGAGAGGTAGCCGGCGAGCGTGCTGTCGCCGGCGCCGACGGTGCTGAGGGGCACGACGGCGGGGGCGCCCGCCCACCACGACGCGTGCGCCGTGACGAGGAGGGCGCCGTGCTCTCCGAGGCTGACGAGCGCTCGCGCGTCGGGCAGCTGCAGGAGTTCACGGGCTCCGGCGACGACGTCTCCGACCGTCGTCAGGGAGCGGCCGAGGAGCTCCTCGAGCTCCTCGAGGTTGGGCTTCACCAGGGTGGCGGTGCCGGCCGCGATGATCGCGGTCAGGGGGGCTCCCGAGGTGTCGACGGCGAGGGGGACGCCGAAGTGCAGGGCGAGGCGGCCGAGGGCGGGGTAGAAGTCCGCTCCCAATCCCGGGGGGACGCTGCCGCAGGCGACGAGCCAGCGGGGCGAGGCCGAGACGTGCTCGCCGATCAGCTCGGAGAGGGCGTGAGCCTCCTCCTCCGTGACGGCGGGGCCGGGCTCGTTGATCTTGGTGGTGCGGCCCGTCCGGTCGTCGACCACGGTGATGTTGGTGCGGATCGGGTGGGCGATCGCCGCACTGGCCGAGCGGACTCCGGCGGCCCGGAGCATCGTGGACAGGTCGACGCCGGTGGAGGCGTCGGCCGGGTAGACCGCGGTCGCCTCGACGCCGTTGCGCGCGAGGGCACGGGCGACGTTGACGCCCTTGCCGGCCGGGTCGCGCCGCACGTCGTGCGCGCGGTTGACCTCGCCGACGGCGAAGCCGCTCGTGGAGAGGGTGACGTCGATGCTCGGGTTGGCGGTGACGGTGACGATCATGCGCGGACGACCTCCGGGCCGGCCGACTCGATGTCGTCGGCGAGCTCGTCGTCGACATCGGCGTCGGTGATGACGGTGTCGACCGCGGACAGCGGAGCGACGTGCCCGAAGTCCTGCCGGCCGAACTTCGAGTGGTCGGCGAGGACCACGACCCGGCGCGCGGAGGCGATGATCGCGGACTTGACGACGGCCTCGTCGAGATCGGGGGTGGTGAGCCCGCGCTCGAGGCTGAGGCCGTTCGTGCCGATGAAGGCGACGTCCACCGAGACCGTGGAGAGGGCCTGGGCGGCCCACGGCCCGACGGCGGCCTGCGTGACTCCGCGCAGGTGCCCGCCGATGAGGTGGAGGTCGATGTTGGGCCGGCCGACGAGCGCCATCGCGACGGGGAGGGAGTGGGTGACGACCGTCAGCCGGCGGTCCAGGGGGAGCAGCTCCGCCAGCCGCACCGTGGTGGTGCCGGCGTCGATGGCGATCGAGCCGCCGTCGGGCACCTCGGCGAGGGCCGCGGTGGCGATGCGGTCCTTCTCGCCGGCGAGGTGTCCCTCGCGGGCGGCGACCTCGGGCTCGATGCCCAGCCGCTCGACGGGGATGGCGCCGCCGTGCGCACGGCGCAGCAGGCCCCGCTTCTCGAGGCTGGTGAGATCGCGGCGGATCGTCTCCGGCGTCACGGCGAGGGAGAGGGCGAGGTCGCGGACCTCGACGCGCCCGTCGGTGCGGGCGCGGTCCAGGATCGCCTGGTGCCGCTCCGGTGCGTACATGTGGACTCCGTCGTCTCGCCGTGGGTGGTGCGCCGGATCCGCGGTGTCGTTTCCGACCTCGGATCTGCGTTTACCTCTTTTTAGACCCGTTCAGGAGGGAAGTCAACAGAAACGGACAGAATCGGCAGGCGGAATCGGGCGCGGCGACGCCGGGAAGACCGGGAAGCGGACCGCCGGGTCAGGCGGCGAGCTGCTCGAGCTCCTCCTCGAGCTGCGCGAGCTGGCGCTCCAGGCGCCGTCGTTTGAGGAGGGACGCCTCCGGCAGCGCGGCGCGAAGCCGCTCGCGCTCGGCCTCGGCGAGGGTGCGGCGGGCGGTGCGCAGCTGCTCCTCCCGCTCCTTCTCGCGCTCCTCCGGCGTGAGCTTGCGCGCCGAGATCCCGGCGTCGCTCATCCCGACGGAGATCCACGACGCGGCGATCAGGATCACCTGGCAGACGAGGTTGAACCAGATCAGCAGACCGATGAGGACCGCGAACGAGGCGAGCAGCGGATTGCGGGAGGCGCCGCCCAGCAGCTGCGTCCCGAGGACCTTGAGCGCGCCGAGAGCGATCCCGCCGAGCAGCGAGCCCGCCCAGAGGTTCTTCCAGGGGATCGAGATGCCCGAGAGGATGCGGAAGGAGCCGGCCAGGGTGCCCGTGTCCAGGGCGAGCATGATCAGCAGGCCGACCGCGCTGCCGGCGAGACGGGCCGGCATCGACTCGCTGCCGATCCCGAGGAAGCCGAACGCCACGTCCACCAGCGAGGTCGAGAACACGGAGAGACCGGCCGAGACCAGCAGCACCGCCCCGAAGACCAGGGCGAGCCCCGCGTCCTTGAGCTTGAGCAGGACGAAGAGGGTCGTGGGTCCGGGGAGCGAGAAGAGCAGCCGGACCGCCTGGCGCAGGCTCCCCAGGAAGTTGAGCGCCGTCCAGAGCAGGCCGGCGGCCGCGATCGCACCCGTCCAGCCGAGGATCGACGAGTCGAGCAGGTCGTCGACCGACACGAGGGCGTTCTTCCCGCCGATCAGGCCGGGGACGGAGCGGGTCACCAGGTCGAGGAGGGAGTCGCGCAGCACCGAGTCGTCGCGCACCCAGAAGCCGAAGACGGCGAAGAAGACGAAGAGCGCCGCGAAGACCGCGAACAGGGCCTGGAAGGCGAGTCCGGAGGCGAAGAGGGGCCCGCCGGTCTCGGAGTAGTGGAGCATCACCCGCACCGGCCGCGTCCGCATGACCCGCTCGAACAGGCCCGGGATCCCGCGGGGAGTGTCGGCCGCCTCGGTCATTCCTCCAGCGTACTGAGGCCTCGCGGCGCTCCCGTGCACGCGCCCGCCTGCACGCTGGAACGCGTCCGGCCCGCCGGATCCGAGGATCCCGGCGGGCCGGACGCGTTCGCGAGGGGGAGGATCAGGCGCGGCCGCGGATGACGGCCTGCTTCACCTCGGCGATCGCCTGCGTGATCTGGATGCCGCGCGGGCACGCCTCCGTGCAGTTGAAGGTCGTGCGGCAGCGCCACACGCCCTCCTTGTCGTTGAGGATGTCCAGGCGCGCTCCACCGGCGTCGTCGCGCGAGTCGAAGATGAAGCGGTGGGCGTTCACGATCGCCGCGGGGCCGAAGTACTGCCCGTCGGTCCAGAACACGGGGCAGGACGACGTGCACGCGGCGCAGAGGATGCACTTCGTGGTGTCGTCGAAGCGGGCGCGGTCGGCGACCGACTGCACGCGCTCCTTGCCCTTGGGCGCCGGGGTGTTGGCGACCAGGAACGGCTGCACCTCGCGGTAGGAGGCGAAGAACGGCTCCATGTCGACGACGAGGTCCTTCTCGAGGGGCAGTCCCTTGATCGCCTCGATGTAGATCGGCTGCGAGATGTCGAGATCCTTGATCAGCGTCTTGCAGGCCAGGCGGTTGCGGCCGTTGATCCGCATCGCGTCGGATCCGCAGATGCCGTGCGCGCACGAGCGGCGGAAGGTCAGCGATCCGTCCTGGTCCCACTTGATGCGGTGCAGGGCGTCGAGGACGCGGTCGGTCGAGTACATCTCGACGTCGAAGTCCTGCCAGCGCGGCTCGGCGTCCACCTCGGGGTCGAAGCGGCGGATGATGAACGTGACGGTGAACGCCTCCGGGGCCGCGGGGGCGGCGGGCGGCTGCTCGAGGGTAGCGGTCGACATGGCTAGTACTTCCTCTCCATCGGCTGGTACCGGGTGATCACGACGGGCTTCCAGTCGAGCCGGATGTGGTCACCGGCGTCGGAGGAGTGGGCGTCACCGGAGAGGTACGCCATCGTGTGCTGCATGTAGTTCTCGTCGTCGCGCTTCGGGAAGTCGTCGCGCATGTGGCCGCCGCGGCTCTCCTTGCGGTTGCGCGCCGAGTAGACGACGACCTCGGCGAGGTCGAGCAGGAAGCCCAGCTCGACGGCCTCGAGGAGGTCGGTGTTGAAGCGCTTGCCCTTGTCCTGCACCGAGATGTTGCGGAACCGGTCGCGCAGGCGCTGGATGGTCCCGGTGACGGCCTCGAGGGACTCGTCGGTGCGGAACACCTGGGCGTTCTTGTCCATCTCGTCCTGCAGCTCCTTGCGGATCGAGGCGATCCGCTCGGTGCCGGTCGCGGAGCGGAGCGAGGCGAGCATGTCGCGGATCGCGCCGGCCGGGTCGGCGGGCAGGGGGGTGAAGTCGACCGTCTTGGCGTAGTCGGCGGCGTTGTTGCCGCTGCGCTTGCCGAAGACGTTGATGTCGAGGAGGGAGTTGGTGCCGAGGCGGTTGGAGCCGTGCACCGAGACGCACGCGCACTCGCCGGCGGCGTAGAGGCCGGGGACGACGGTCGTGTTGTCCGAGAGCACCTCGGCCTTGACGTTGGTCGGGATGCCGCCCATCGCGTAATGCGCGGTCGGCATGACGGGGACCGGCTCGACGACGGGGTCGACGCCCAGGTAGGTGCGGGCGAACTCGGTGATGTCGGGGAGCTTGGTCTCGAGGACCTCGGCGCCCAGGTGGGTGCAGTCCAGCAGCACGTAGTCCTTGTGCGGTCCGGCGCCGCGGCCCTCCGCCACCTCCTGGACCATGCAGCGGGCGACGATGTCGCGCGGCGCGAGGTCCTTGATGGTGGGGGCGTAGCGCTCCATGAAGCGCTCGCCCGAGGCGTTGCGGAGGATCGCACCCTCTCCTCGCGCCCCCTCGGTGAGGAGGATGCCGAGGCCGGCGAGGCCGGTCGGGTGGAACTGGAAGAACTCCATGTCCTCCAGGGGGAGGCCTTTGCGCCAGATGATGCCGACGCCGTCGCCGGTGAGGGTGTGCGCGTTGGAGGTGGTCTTGTAGATCTTGCCGAAGCCGCCGGTCGCGAAGATGATCGCCTTCGCCTGGAAGACGTGCAGCTCGCCCGTGGCCAGCTCGTAGGCGACGACGCCGGAGGGCTTGGCCACTCCGTCGACCTCGGTCATCACCAGGTCGAGGACGTAGAACTCGTTGTAGAAGTTGATGCCGAGCCGGACGCAGTTCTGGAACAGCGTCTGCAGGATCATGTGGCCGGTGCGGTCGGCCGCGTAGCAGGCGCGGCGGACGGGCGCCTTGCCGTGGTCGCGGGTGTGGCCGCCGAAGCGGCGCTGGTCGATCTTGCCCTCCTCGGTGCGGTTGAAGGGCAGGCCCATGTTCTCGAGGTCGATGACCGCGTCGATGGCCTCCTTCGCGAGGATCTCGGCCGCGTCCTGGTCGACGAGGTAGTCGCCGCCCTTGACGGTGTCGAAGGTGTGCCACTCCCAGCTGTCCTCCTCGACGTTCGCGAGGGCGGCGGCCATGCCGCCCTGCGCCGCTCCGGTGTGGGAGCGGGTCGGGTACAGCTTCGAGATCACGGCCGTCTTCGCCTTCGGGCCGGCCTCGATGGCCGCGCGCATCCCGGCACCGCCGGCGCCGACGATGACGACGTCGAACTGGTGGTAGTGGACGCCGTCGGGTCCGACGGTCTGCGCGAAGGCGCTCTGGTCGGCGCCGGTGTGGGAGTGGCCTGGTGTGCTCACGGGGTGGGTGCTCCGTCGTACGGGGATGGGAGGGGGAGGTGCCGGGACGCGGTGCCGCGGACCGGGAGGGGCGCGGGCCCCTCTCCGATCCGCGGCACCGTGGTCACGCTGCGCAGAAGGAGGGCAGCAGGTCCGCGGCGGTGCCGGCGGGGCACGGGTCGAACGCGAAGACGACCCAGGTGCCGAGCGCGATCAGCGCGACGACGGCGACGAGGATGCCGCCCTTGAAGGCCTTGGCCAGCAGGGGCGAGGTCGCGTAGTCGTTGACCAGCGTGCGCATGCCGTTGCCGCCGTGGATCAGCGCGAGCCACAGCATGAGGACGTCCCACCACTGCCAGAACGGGTTCGCCAGCTTGCCGCCGACGAAGCCGAAGTCGATGGCCTTGATGCCGTCGCCCAGCAGCAGGTTGTAGATGAGGTGCCCGAAGATCAGGACGATCAGCACGACGCCGGAGGCGCGCATGTAGATCCAGCCCCACTTCTCCCAGTTGGTGCCGGAGGAGCGGGTCGGGGTGTGCGGGGTCCGCGGTGCGGCGACGGTGCTCAATGCGCACCCCCCTCGCTGAAGACGTTGATCAGGTGGCGCGGCGCGAAGCCGAGCATCAGCACGACCCAGAGGCCCATGACGACCCAGAAGAGGACGCGCTGGTTGCGGGTCGCCCAGCTCCAGAAGTCGACCAGGATGATCCGCAGGCCGTTCAGCGCGTGGAACGCGATGGCGCCCACGAGCCCGGTCTCGCCGAGTCCCATGATCGGGTTCTTGTACGTGCCGATGACCGCGTTGTACGCCTCGGGGCTCACGGCGATGAGAGCGGAGTCGAGGACGTGGACGAGGAGGAAGAAGAAGATGGCGACACCGGTGATCCGGTGGAGCACCCATGACCACATGCCTTCGCGACCGCGGTACAGGGTGCCGGCCGGACGCCGGATCTTCCCCTGCTTCCGGGGTGCGAGGGTTTGAGCAGCTTGAACTGACACGAACAACCCTCCCTGGTTGTGCTCCGACGGCCTGACCTGTTCCCACGTCGCGTGGACGGGGACGGGGCGGGGAGCGACGAGAAACTCGCCCTCCGATTCTAAGCGCGCTCGCAGGCGGGCGCGGCTTAGGCGAGCCTTAGCTGCGGGGCAGGGCGAGGGCGGGCGCCCCCGCGGTCGCGTAGTGCGCGAGGAGCTCGTCGGTGAGCGCGCTCCAGGTGCGGTGGAGCACGCGGCGGCGGCCCGCCTCGCCGAGCCGGGCGCGCAGTGCGGGATCTCGGACCAGGCGCTCCACCTGCCGGCGCAGGTCCGAGTCGCTCTCGGGCGCGTAGAGCAGGCCGTCCACGCCGTGCTCGATGAGGTCGGTGGGGCCGCCCGCGTGCGGCGCGACCACGGCGGTGCCGGACGCCTGCGCCTCCTGGACCGTCTGGCCGAACGTCTCCTCCGTGCCGGTGTGCACGAAGACGTCGAGCGCGGCGAAGACCGCCGGCAGCCGGTCGCCGTCGAGCCGGCCGAGCATCCGCGCCGCCGTGCCGAGGGCGGCGGCGACCCGGGCGGAGGAGGGGCCGTAGCCGCCCACGACCAGCTCCGCGTGCGGGAGGGAGGCGAGTGCCGCCATCCGCTCCACCCTCTTCTCGGGGGAGAGGCGCCCGATGTAGCCGACGAGCGCGTCATCGGCGCCGAGTCCGGCTCGGACGGCCTGCGCGTAGGGGGAGGAGCGGCGGCGCGGGTGGAAGCGCTCGCTCTGCACGCCGCGGCCCCACAGCGCGGTGCGCTCGATGCCGGCGGCGGCGAGGTCGTCGAGGGCGCTGGTGGAGGGGGCGAGGGTCAGGTCCGCCCCGGCGTGGATCTGGCGGATCACCCGCCAGGCGAGGGCGCGGGCGCCGCGGATGCCGTAGCGGGCCGCGAATCGCGCGACGTCCGTCTGGTACATCGCGACACTCGGCACCCCGAGCCGGCCGGCCGAGGCGATGGCGCGGGCGCCGAGGAGGAAGGGCGAGGCGACGTGCACCACGTCGGGCTCGAAGTCGGCCAGCTCCCGGGTGAGGGCGAGCGTGGGGATTCCGACCGGGAAGTCGCGGTAGGCGATCGCCGGGTGCTCCACGACGCGGTGGCCCGCGTAGTGGCCCGGCGCCCCCGCGGCCGGGCAGACGACGAGCGCCTCGATCCCGCGCTCCGCGAACTCGTCGAGCACCCGCAGGACGCTCGTGGTCACGCCGTTCAACGACGGCAGGAAGCTCTCGGTGACGACCGCGACTCTCACGCCCCGGACGCTACGGCGGCGGGATGAACGGCGGCGCGCGCCCGGGTGAACGGACGGTCGCGCTCGGGCTCCCTTGTATCCTGCGGACATGACATCACCTGAGACCGATGGCCGCGCCCCGCTCGACCGCTTCTACAGCGTGATCCCCGCCGGCGGGATCGGCTCGAGGCTGTGGCCGCTCTCCCGGGCCGACGCCCCGAAGTTCCTGCACGATCTGACGGGGTCGGGACAGACCCTCCTCCGCGACACCTGGGACCGCCTCGCGCCCATCTCGGGCGCCGACCGGATCATGGTCGTGACCGGCCGCGCGCACCGCGCCGCCGTCGAGGAGCAGCTCGAGAGCCTCGAGGACCTCAACGTCGTCCTCGAGAGCGAGCCGCGCGACTCGTCCGCCGCGATCGGCCTGGCCGCCGCCATCCTCGAGCGCCGCCAGCCCGGCGTGATCATCGGCTCGTTCGCCGCCGACCACGTCATCAGCGGTCAGCAGCTGTTCCACGACGCGGTCGCCGAGGCCGTCGTCGCGGCGGACGCGGGCTACATCGCGACCATCGGCATCACGCCGACCGAGCCTGCCGTGGGCTTCGGCTACATCCGCACGGGGAAGCACCTCGGGATCGACGGGGCGACGCACACGCTCGCCGTCGACTCCTTCGTCGAGAAGCCCGACGCCGACACCGCGCGCGCCTACCTCTCCAGCGGTCAGTACCTCTGGAACGCGGGCATGTTCATCGCCCGCGCCGACCGCCTCCTCGAGGAGCTCGGCCGCGCCAAGCCGAAGCTGCTCGCCGGACTGCTCGAGCTCGCCGCCGCGTGGGACACCCCGGAGCGCGGCGCGGTCGTCGACCGCATCTGGCCGGGCCTGGAGAAGATCGCGATCGACTACTCCGTCGCCGAGCCGGCCGCGGCCGCGGGCAAGCTGGCCGTCGTGCCCGGCCACTTCTCCTGGGACGACGTGGGCGACTTCGCCTCGATCGCGAAGCTGCACTCGAGCGGACTCCGCTCGGACCTCGCCATCCTCGGCGAGGACGCGCGTGTTCTGGCCGACTCCGCGACGGGCATCGTCGTCAGCGGCGGCAACCGCACCATCGCCCTCATTGGAGTGAAGGACATCGTCGTCGTGGACACCCCCGACGCACTCCTGGTGACCACGACCGAGAACGCCCAGAAGGTCAAGGGCGTCGTCGACGCCCTGCGCCTCTCCGGCCGCACCGACGTCCTCTAGCACTCCGTCCCACCCGTCGAAGCGCGGCCCTCCCCTCGGAGGCGCCGCGCTTCGCCGTTCCGCCCCTCGCCTCATGCGCGTGCGGCGGTCCCGATCCGCCGTTCGCGCGGCCACTCGACCACCCTCGATGAGGGCCTCGGCCGTCCCGCTCGGTGCTGGCGGGCGGGTCTCCGCTTGCGCGGCAACTCGACCACCGTGGAAGCACCCGTCCGAGCCCGACCGCGCGCACCGCGGAGCTCCTCCGAACGCCTTCGACGTCCGGCAGCAGGGGAGAGGGCCGCGAGCCGGAATCGCGTGCCAGCGATTCAGGCCAGCCCGACGCGACCCGCTCTGCGGAACGCACCCGTCGCGAAGCCGACCGCGCCGAGCCGCTCCGCGGCTCGGAATCGAGCCCAGCCGACCGCGCCGAGCCGCTCCGCGGCTCGGAATCGAGCCCAGCCGACCGCGCCGAGCCGCTCCGCGGCTCGGAATCGAGCCCAGCCGCCCGCACCCGCGACACGCTCCCCATGTCGCGAAGATCAACACTGTGTAACTCTTCCTGACCACCACCGTTCGGGCGGCTGAGCGGCTTGTCACATTGGGTAACGTGTGGGGATCGACGCCCTGCTGCGCTCGTCGCGCGGGGCCGCATTCCTGGAGGACGACATCTTGACTATCACCTCGCGTAAGGCCGCGTTCGGCGGTCTCGCCGCCCTCGGCGTCACCGCGCTTCTCGCCGGTTGCGCCTCCGCCCCCGAGGAGAGCGGCTCCAGCGCCGCCGCCGGTGGCGACTTCCTGCCCTGCATGGTCTCCGACGCGGGCGGGTTCGACGACAAGTCGTTCAACGAGCTCGGCTACAACGGCCTCGTGAAGGCCTCGGAGGACCTCGGTGTCACGCCGAAGACCGTCACCTCGGAGTCCGAGACGGACTACGCCCCGAACCTGACCAGCCTCGTCGACCAGGGCTGCAACCTGATCATCACCGTCGGCTTCGCGCTGGCCGAGGCCACGTCGGCCGCGGCCGAGGCGAACACGGACATCGACTTCGCGATCATCGACGACGCGTCGATCGACCTGCCGAACGTCAAGCCGATCACCTTCGACACCTCGCAGGCGGCGTTCCTCGCCGGCTACACGGCCGCGTCGTACTCCAAGACCGGCGTCGTCGGCACCTACGGCGGCCAGCAGTTCCCGACCGTCACGATCTTCATGGACGGCTACGCCGACGGCGTGAAGTACTACAACGAGCAGAAGGGGAAGGACGTCAAGGTCGTCGGCTGGGACGTCGACGCGCAGACCGGCTCCTTCACCGGCGGCTTCGCGGCGGGCGTCGAGGCCAAGTCGGCCGCGCAGTCGCTGATCGACCAGAACGCGGACGTCATCCTCCCCGTCGGCGGTCCGATCTTCCAGTCGGCGATCGAGGCGATCCGCGACTCCGGCAAGGACATCGCGATGGTCGGCGTGGACGCGGACCTGTACGAGACCTACCCCGACGGCGCCGACCTGTACCTGACCTCGATCCTCAAGGGCATCGAGGCCGGCACGACCGACGTCACCAGCTCCGCCGGAGCCGACGACTTCGACCCCACTCCCTTCGTGGGCACCCTCGAGAACGACGGAGTCGGCATCGCGCCGTTCCACGACTTCGAGTCGAAGGTCTCGGGCGACCTGCAGGGCGAGCTCGACACCATCAAGGCGGGCATCATCGACGGCTCCATCACCGTCACCTCCCCGTCCGCTCCCGCGGCGTCCTAGCCGCTTCCTCGAAGAGGCCGGCGGGCCCGAGCACACCTCGGGCCCGCCGGCCTCTTCGTCGGTCCGGCGGGCGGATCGGCTCCGCTGCGGCCATCGATCCCGGCCGACGGCGCATCGTGGCGCGAACCGAAAGTTAGATTGGTCCCATGAAGCTCGAACTGCGTGGCATCACGAAGCGCTTCGGCGCGCTCGTGGCCAACGACCACATCGATCTCACCGTCGAACCCGGTGAGATCCACTGCCTCCTCGGCGAGAACGGCGCGGGCAAGTCGACGCTCATGAACGTGCTCTACGGCCTGTACCAGGCCGAGGAGGGGGAGATCCTGCTGGACGACGCGGTCCAGCACTTCTCCGGTCCGGGTGACGCCATGAAGGCGGGCATCGGGATGGTCCACCAGCACTTCATGCTCGTCCCCGTGTTCACCGTCGCCGAGAACGTCATGCTGGGCCACGAGGAGACGAAAGCCGGCGGGCGCCTGGACCTCGCCGCCGCGCGCGCCCGGGTGCGCGAGATCTCGGACCGCTTCGGCTTCGACGTGGATCCCGACGCCCTGGTCGAGGACCTCCCCGTCGGCGTGCAGCAGCGGGTCGAGATCATCAAGGCCCTCTCCCGCGACGCCCGGGTGCTCGTGTTCGACGAGCCGACCGCGGTGCTGACTCCGCAGGAGACCGACGAGCTCATCGCGATCATGCGCCAGCTGCGTGCGGCCGGGACCGCCATCGTCTTCATCACGCACAAGCTCCGCGAGGTGCGCGAGGTCGGAGACCGCATCACGGTCATCCGCCTCGGCAGAGTCGTGGGGGAGGCGTCGCCGACCGCGAGCAACGCCGAGCTCGCCTCGCTGATGGTGGGACGCGCCGTCGAGCTGACGGTGCAGAAGGAGCAGGCGGTGCCGGGCGAGGAGGCCCTCGTCGTCTCGAACCTCACCGTGCGCGACGCCAACGGCCAGGCCGTCGTCGACGACGTCTCCTTCGAGGTCCGCCGCGGCGAGATCCTCGCGATCGCGGGCGTGCAGGGCAACGGCCAGACCGAGCTCACCGAGGCGATCATGGGCCTGCAGGAGCGGGTCGAGGGCTCGGTGACCCTGGACGGGCGCCGCCTCGACGGGCTGTCCGTGCGCCGCGTCCTCGAGTCGGGGGTCGGCTTCGTCCCCGAGGACCGCACCGAGGACGGTCTGGTCGCCGAGTTCACGATCGCCGAGAACCTCATGCTCGACCGCAGCGACCGCGGTCCGTTCGTGAAGGGACTGGGCCTGCGGCTCAAGGAGCTCGAGCGCTTCGCCGAGGAGCGGGTGCGCGAGTTCGACGTGCGCGCCCAGGGGATCGGCACCCACGTCGGCCGCCTCTCCGGAGGCAACCAGCAGAAGGTGGTGCTCGCGCGCGAGCTCAGCCGGGAGCTGCGGCTGTTCATCGCGGCGCAGCCCACCCGCGGCATCGACGTCGGCTCCATCGAGTTCGTCCACAAGCGCATCGTCGAGACGCGCGACACCGGGGTCCCCGTGATCGTGGTGTCGACCGAGCTCGACGAGGTCGCGGCGCTCGCCGACCGCATCGCGGTCATGTACAAGGGCGGGATCATCGGCATCGTCCCCGCCGACACGCCCCGCGAGGTCCTGGGGCTCATGATGGCCGGGCAGGCGCCCGCCGAGAAGGGAGCGGCGGCGTGAGCGACGCGCAACTGCCCGCGGTCGATCCCGACGCGGAGACCGAGAAGGCGTCCGGGCTCGAGCCCGGCCAGAAGCCGGATCAGGAGGTGCGCCCCGGCCCGCTCGAGAGCGGTGCCTCGCGTGTCCTGCGCGAGATCCTCTCCGGCACCGCGCTGATGTCGGTGCTCGCCGTGCTGCTCTCCCTCATCGCGGGCGGCGTGCTGATCGCTGCGACCGACAAGGACGTCCAGGCGGCGTCGGGCTACTTCTTCGCCCGGCCGCTCGACACCCTGCAGGCGATCTGGCAGTCCGTCTCCGGTGCCTACTCCTCGCTCTTCCAGGGCTCGGTCTACAACTTCCGCCGCGAGGGCTTCGCCAACGGCATCAAGCCACTGACGGACACCCTGGCCTTCGCGACCCCGCTGATCGCCGGCGGCCTCGGAGTGGCGCTGGCCTTCCGCGTCGGCCTGTTCAACATCGGCGGCCGCGGCCAGATGCTGATCGCCGCCGCCTGCGCGGGCTGGGTCGGCTTCTCCTTCGACCTCCCGTGGGGCGTGCACCTGATCGTCGCGCTCGCCGCCGGCATCCTGGGCGGCGCGCTCTGGGGCGGACTCGTGGGACTGCTCAAGGCCCGCACCGGCGCGCACGAGGTGATCCTCACGATCATGCTCAACTACGTCGCGTTCTACCTGATCTCCTACCTCCTGCGGACGCCCGGCGCGCTGCAGGCGCCCGGCTCGAACAACCCGAAGTCGCCCGGGATGAAGGAGACCGCCGTCTTCCCGGCGCTCCTCGGCCCCGGCTACTCGCTCACGCTCGGCTTCGTCTTCGCGGTCCTCGCGACCGTGTTCGTCTGGTGGCTCCTGAACCGCTCGACGATCGGCTTCAAGTTCCGCGCGGTGGGGGAGAACCCGCACGCGGCGCGGGTCGCGGGCATCGACGTGAAGAACAGCTACGTGTACGCGATGCTGCTCTCCGGCGGCCTGCTCGGCCTCGCCGGCAGCGCCCAGGTGATGGGGACGGTCACGACCGGCTTCACCTCCGGGATCGACGCGGGCATCGGCTTCGACGCGATCACGGTCGCGCTGCTGGGCCGCTCCCGACCCTGGGGCGTGTTCTTCGCCGGCATCCTCTTCGGCGCCTTCAAGGCGGGCGGTTACTCGATGCAGGCCGCCGAGGGCGTGCCGATCGACGTGGTCCTCGTCGTCCAGTCGCTGATCGTCCTCTTCATCGCCGCGCCGCCGCTGGTGCGCGCGATCTTCCGCCTCCCGACGCCCGGGGCCGCCCCGAAGCGCCGCACCCGCCGCACCTCGGAGGTGTCCGCATGAGCACCGCCGTCGCCACCGCCCCCGACCGCGTCGTGATCCGCAGCTGGAAGGCGCCGATCGCGTTCGGCGTCTTCGCGCTGCTCGCCGCCGTCCTCTTCGTGGCCCTCGGCCGTGACGGGACGAGCTCGTTCCGCCTCGCCGCGGGGACCGACTTCTTCGCGCTGCCGGACATCCCGTTCCCGACGCGGGGGACGGGCGTGGTCGTCGCGATCCTCCTGGTCGCCCTGGCCGTCGCGTCGGCCGCGCTCACCCGCTCCGGCCGCCGGATCCCGCTCTGGCTCTCGGCGGTCTTCGCCCTGGTCTTCCTGATCGGGTTCCTCGTCTGGGCGTCGGCCGGTGCCGCGCTGCCCGTCTCGGGGCTGCTGCTCGGGACCGTCGGGCTCGCCACTCCGCTGATCTTCGGCTCGCTCGGCGGCGTCATCTCGGAGCGGGTCGGAGTCGTCAACGTCGCGATCGAGGGGCAGCTGCTCGCCGGCGCCTTCACCGCGGCGATGGTCGGCTCCCTCACCCGCCAGCCGGTGCTCGGCCTGCTCGCGGCGATGGTCGCGAGCGTCCTGGTGTCGTTCGTGCTGGCCGCCTTCGCGATCAAGTACCTGGTCGACCAGGTGATCGTCGGAGTCGTGCTGAACGTGCTGGTGACCGGCCTGACGAGCTTCCTCTACTCCCAGGTCCTCTCCGCCGACGCGTCGACGTTCAACTCGCCGGTGAAGTTCGACCGCCTCCCGATCCCGGTGCTCAGCCAGGTGCCGATCGTGGGCGCCGTCCTGTTCAACCAGACGGTGATCGTCTACCTGATGTACTTCGCGATTTTCGCGGTGTGGCGGGGCCTGTTCAAGACCAAGTGGGGCCTCCGCCTGCGCGCAGTGGGCGAGCACCCGCAGGCCGCGGACACCGTGGGCATCGATGTCGCCCGCACGCGCTTCTGGAACGTCTCCCTCGCCGGGGCGATCGCCGGAGTCGGCGGCGCGTACTACACGCTCGACGCGGTCGGCGCGTTCGGCAAGGAGATGACCGCGGGTGCGGGCTTCATCGCCCTGGCCGCCGTCATCTTCGGCCGCTGGGACCCGATCAAGGCGACGCTCGCGTCGCTGCTGTTCGGCTTCGCGACCAACCTGCAGAACGTGCTCGGCGTCATCGGCTCGCCCGTGCCCAGCGAGTTCATGCTGATGCTGCCGTACGTCGTGACGATCTTCGCGGTGGCCGGTCTCGTCGGCCAGTCCCGCGGACCGGCCGCCGCCGGCAAGCCGTACCTGAAGTCCTGAGAGGAGCCGTCGTGACCGACATCGACTGGGAGGCGCTGCGCGAGGCCGCCCTGGAGGCCATGAGCCACGCCTACGTCCCGTACTCGAAGTTCCCCGTCGGGGTCGCCGCGCTCGTGGACGACGGCCGGACGATCTCGGGCTGCAACGTCGAGAACGCCTCCTACGGGCTTACGCTCTGCGCCGAGTGCGCGCTGGTGTCCTCGCTGCACATGACGGGCGGCGGCCGGCTCGTCGCCTTCACCTGCGTCGACGGGAAGGGCGGCGTCCTGATGCCCTGCGGGCGCTGCCGCCAGCTGCTCTTCGAGCACTCGGCCGAGGGCATGCTCCTCCAGACCGTGTCGGGCGTGAAGACGATCGACGAGGTCATCCCCGACGCCTTCGGCCCGCGCACGCTCGAGGCCTACGCCGCCTCCTAGCGCCGCCGTCACCGCTCCCACTCCCGAACCGAGGACTCCGCATGACCCGCGCCACCCCCGTCGAGGACTTCGACGCCGTCGACATCATCCGCACCAAGCGCGACCGCGGCACGCTCTCGACCGCGCAGATCGACTGGCTGATCGACGCCTACACGCGCGGCTACGTCGCCGACGAGCAGATGGCGGCCTTCGCGATGGCGGTCCTGCTGAACGGGATGGAGCGCGACGAGATCCGCGACCTCACCCTGGCGATGATCGCCAGCGGCGAGCGCATGCGGTTCGACGGACTCGGCAAGCGCACGGTCGACAAGCACTCCACGGGCGGGGTCGGCGACAAGATCACGCTGCCGCTGATGCCGCTGGTCGCCTCCTTCGGCGTGGCGGTGCCCCAGCTCTCGGGACGCGGGCTCGGCCACACGGGCGGAACGCTCGACAAGCTGGAGTCGATCCCGGGCTGGCGGGCCGACCTCGGCAACGAGGAGATGCTGGAGCAGCTGCGGACGGTCGGCGGCGTGATCTGCGCCGCAGGCTCGGGCCTCGCCCCCGCCGACAAGAAGCTCTACGCGCTCCGGGACATCACCGGGACCGTCGAGGCGATCCCGCTGATCGCGTCCTCGATCATGTCGAAGAAGATCGCCGAGGGGACCGACGCCCTGGTGCTCGACGTGAAGTTCGGCTCCGGGGCGTTCATGGTCGACATCGAGCGCTCGCGGGAGCTGGCGCGGGCGATGGTCGACCTCGGCAACGACGCGGGGGTGCGGACCACCGCGCTGCTGACCAACATGAACGTGCCGCTCGGTCTGGCCATCGGCAACGCGAACGAGGTGCGGGAGTCGGTCGAGGTGCTCGCCGGCGGCGGCCCCTCGGACGTCCGGGAGCTGACGCTGGCCCTGGCCCGCGAGATGCTGGCCCTCGCCGGGCAGCCGGACGCGGACGTCGAGCGCGCCCTCGACGGCGGCGCGGCGATGGACACCTGGCGCGCGGTCATCCGCGCTCAGGGAGGGGATCCGGATGCGGCGCTCCCCGAGGCCCGCGAGACCCACGTCGTGGTCGCCGAGCGCGACGGCGTCCTGGTGGAGCAGCAGGCGCTGCCGTTCGGCATCGCCGCCTGGCGCCTGGGCGCCGGACGCGCCCGCCAGTCCGACGCGGTGCAGCACGCGGCGGGGATCGACCTGCACGCGAAGCCGGGCGACCGCGTCCGCGCGGGCCGGCCCCTGCTCACGCTGTCGGCCGACGAGCCGGAGCGCTTCGCCCGGGCGCTGGAGGCGCTCGCCGGTGCCTACCGGATCGGCGACGACGGCGACGAGGTGCTCGACGGCGGCCCCCTCGTGGCGGAGCGCGTCTCCTAGCCCCGCGCCGCCCGGCACGGAGGAGGCGCCGCCCGGCGAGCCGCTCCCGCCGACCCTCTAGGGTGGTCGGCGAACCACCGCCGACCTGCGAGGAGCACCGTGACCGATCAGACCGAGGAGTACCTCCTCCCGGGCGAGGGCGTCCTCATCGACGAGCTCCCCAAGGTGTCGCTGCACGACCACCTCGACGGAGGCCTGCGGCCCGGGACGGTCCTCGAGATCGCCCGCGAGACGGGCGTGCCTCTCCCGGCCGAGGAGCCGGACGCGCTCGCCGAGTGGTTCCGTGGCACGGCCGACTCCGGCTCCCTCACCGACTACATCGCCACCTTCGAGACGACGGTCGCCGTGATGCAGACCGCGCCGGCGCTCGAGCGCGTGGCCCGCGAGTTCGTGCTCGACCTCGCCGCCGACGGAGTCGTGCACGGCGAGGTGCGCTGGGCGCCGGAGCAGCACCAGCGCGCCGGGCTCTCGCTCGACGCGGCTGTCGAGGCGGTCCAGGAGGGGCTGCAGCAGGGCGTGCAGGAGGCGGCGGCGCAGGGACACCGCATCCGCGTCGGCCAGCTGATCACCGCGATGCGGCACGCCGACCGCTCGCTCGAGGTCGCCGAGCTGGCGCTTCGCCACCGCGAGCGCGGTGCGATCGGCTTCGACATCGCCGGAGCCGAGGCGGGCTTCCCCGCCTCGAGGCACCGTCCCGCCTTCGAGCTGCTCGCGGCGGCGCACTTCCCGACCACGGTGCACGCGGGGGAGGCGGACGGCCTCGACAGCATCCGCTCCGCCCTGCTCGACGGCCGCGCGCTGCGCCTGGGTCACGGCGTCCGGATCGCGGAGGACATCCGCATCGAGCGCCAGGACGACGACGCGAGCTACGTGACCCTCGGCGAGCTCTCGGAGTGGGTGAAGGACCGCGAGATCGCCCTCGAGCTCAGCCCCTCCTCCAACCTGCAGACCGGCGCCGTCGCGGCGTGGGGTGCCGAGCTCGCCGACCACCCCTTCGACCTGCTCTACCAGCTGGGCTTCCGCGTCACGGTGAACACCGACAACCGCCTGATGAGCGCGACGACCCTCAGCCGCGAGCTCGCCCTCCTGTCCGACGCGTTCGGGTACGACCTCGACGACTTCGAGGCCTTCCAGCTGAACGCGGCTCACGCCGCCTTCCTGCCGCTCGACGAGCGCCGCGAGCTCGTCGAGACGATCAGCGCCGGCTTCGAGGCGGCCTGACGGTGCCGCTCGACGCGCTCCCCGAGGAGGCGGTGGCCCTCCGCCACTCCGCCGGATCCTGGCGGGAGGCCGTCCTCGAGGCGGGCCGTGCTCTCGAGCGGACCGGTGCGGTCGACGCCGCCTACTCCCGGCGCATGGTCGAGCAGGTCGACGTGCTCGGGCCGTACATCGTCATCGCGCCCGGGCTCGCCCTCGCGCACGCCCGGCCCGGCAACGACGTCCTCGCGGACGGCCTCTCCGTCGTCACGCTGGCCGAGCCCGTCGAGTTCGGGCACAGCACCAACGATCCGGTCTCGGTCGTCATCGGGATCGCCGCCACCCAGGCGCACGGGCACGTCGGTTTCGTCTCCGGGCTCGCCGACGTGCTCAGCCGTCCGGACGCGGTCGGCGCCCTCGCCGCCGCCCGCACCCTCCGCAGCATCAACGCCGTCCTCACCGACAGCACCCCGCACCACCCGCACCACGGAAGAAGCGCATGAAGATCGTCACCCTCTGCGGCGCCGGAATCGGCACCTCCGCCATCCTCAAGCTCGGCGCCGAGCGCGCCCTCGAGACCCTCGACCTCGAGGCCGAGGTGATCGCCTCCGACCTGGCCTCCGTCGACGCGCTCGCCGCCGACGCGCAGGTCATCCTCACCTCCGGCGAGCTCGTCGACCGCATCGGCCGCACCTTCGCCGAGGTCGTCGTCATCGACAACTACCTCGACCAGAACGAGATCACGGAGAAGATCGAGCGAGCGCTGGGCTGAGCTCGACTCTGAGCCGCTCCCTGCGCGGCTCAGCGCGGTCGGCCTCCCGACGGGGTGCGTTCCGCAGAGCGTATTCCGTCGGGCTGCCTCGAATCGCTGCCACGCGATTCTCGGACGCGCCCTCCACCTTGCGGTGAGAGGGCGCTCCCTCCTCCTGCTGGTCGAGTAGCCGCAGAGCGGCGTATCAAGACTCCCATTTCCAGGGCGCGATGTGTCTACCGTGCGGTGGGAGGGCGTCCGTCGTCCGCCCCTTCTGGTCGAGTGGCCGCGGAGCGGCGTGCCGGGAGCCGGCTTCCCGCGCGGACGGCTGCTCGGGTCTTGGGGGGTCAGCGGGCGGCGAGCTGCTCGAGGACGGTGCCGATCAGGCGGCGGGCGCGTCGACGGAGGCCAGGTCGGAGGCGATCACCTCGGCCTCGAGGTCGAGGGTC